>NZ_JBDFPP010000004.1:0-222454 GCF_039672635.1 Pseudomonas sp. P39-UII1 | reverse complement strand
GCCACGTGGTACCGACGATCTACGAGAATGCGACTGGCCTGCTGGTCACGCGCTCGGACCGAGTGGATCGCTACATTCGCCCCTTCGTCACCCGTGACGCCGAGGACAACCAGGACAAAAAAACTGACTTTGGCAAGTTGTGGGCGTTTTATTGGAACCGGGACAGGGCATTTACAGACTGGTATGAAGCCGCCGAGCTCGCCAAAGGCACCGAAGTCTCGGAAGACCCGAGCACCATGTCTACCGCCTACTGGCAATCGCAACTACCTAACTTGTGGAAAACCATCGACAACCGCGGCCCGGGCCATTTCGAACCGTCCCCCTGGCTGCCCGTGCGTTGGGCCGAACACCAACTGAAAGAGTTCGACGCCGCACCAGTGCTGGGCTACCTGCACCGTCCAATCAAGGTTTCAATGCAGGACGGACACGGCAAACGCCTCAAACCCGCGTTGCAAGCCAAGGCCTTGCAGGCGGGCTGGCTCAAGGCCCTCGACACCCTGCCCGCTGGGCATAAGCCGGTGCGCGTGTTCTACGACACCACTAACAACGCTGAAGCGGAAATCGCCCTGACCAATGCCTTGCACAGCCTCAATACCGATGGCCAAGGCCTGGACCTGGGCAATGTCGACGAGGGCTATGACATCGGTCGACGCCTGGGCAATACCGGGGTCAGCAGCGCACTGGTGGAAATCAACCTGGCCACCATCGCCAGCTACCACGACGGCGGTGCCAGTGCCGTGGTGTACGCCGGCAGCGACGGCAGCCTCACCGTGCAGATGATCAGCCCGCCGGATGAGGCACGCAAAGCGAAGAACCAGCAGAACCGCGGCGCTGACCCCTTCAAGTATGGCTTGCCAAGCGCCGGACGATCCTAGGCATGAACCATCCGATCTGCCTGGGCGACCCCACCAGCAGCGGGGGCAGCGTGCTGTCATGCCAGCTGGCTGGCACCCACACCGTCAACGGCAAAACGCCAGCGGTGCTGGGCGACAAGGCCAGTTGTCCACTTCACCTAGGGGTTTTTGCCTTTGTCGAAGGGCACCCAAGCCGACGCCTGAACGGTAAGCCTGTGGTGCTGCAAGGCCATCGGCTGGCATGCGGGTGTCATGGCGTGGCCAGCCATGCGCTGAATGTGAGCGTCGTGTAGTCACGAGCCTCGCACCCCCAACCGCAAACCTCATCAGCTGATCGCCAGAGTGCTAATGGTGATGGCTTACACCCTGAGTCAAATCACATCCACAAAGGACTTGTTTCATGCGTAAATTTCTCCGTTTGCCAGTCTCGAAAGTAACCCGTATGACGCTTCTTTCGCTCATTGCACTGACCTTTGGTACGACAGCAACGGCGGCTGATTACGCCTGTGACGGATTTGTCGGTAGTTTCTCCAATCGTCCCGATAATCTTCGTCCCGAGAATGAAGCAACCGTGAAAATCGTTAAAGATGGCAACGGCTTTGCAATTATTGTCCAAGGTGACTCACCTGACGACTGGGAGCGCATGCCGCTGAAGGTTGGCGTACCCGAATATATACAGAATGAGATGCTCGCGGAGGGAAAAAAATGACTCCGCTAACGTGCGCATTATCAGCTGATGGGGTTTTACTCTGGCAGTTTCCGGCCGGTAGCCCAGACAACCCTTCTGAGAGCAAAAGCCGCAACCGCTCCCAGTACCCGCAAAAGACCCCTTATATTATGATCGTCAACGGGGGAATGGCTGCTGGGGAAACTGGACTATACCGAGTTAGAACAGAGGATTAATCCCGCCTAGGGTAAGCGTCCGCCCAACTCACCTTGCGTAAGTTAGGCAGGCACCCACTGATGCGGCAATAGTTGCCCGATCTCACTGGCCCGCTGTGTTGGCAACCGCGTGAGCACATGTTTGAGATAGGCATACGGATCATGCCCATTCATACGCGCCGACTGGATCAAGCTCATGATTGCAGCCGCCCGTTTACCACTGCGCAGCGACTCGGCACACAGCCAGTTCGAGCGCCCGAGTGCCCATGGCCGTATCTGGTTTTCGGCGATAAAGGTGATCGCGGCCGCTTAAAAATACGCGGACACCATCGCCCTTGAAGCTGGAGTTCGGAAGGTGAGTTCGCCGGACGCTTACGCACCCACCCCTAGCGGTGGGCTTGGCGGTCTTGCCGCCGGTGAGATCGAGCGCCGCGCGGGCGGCGCTCGTTCTCACAGGCGCCTAAGCGCCCAAGGCGAACTCGCTCAATGCCCCGCCGAAGCCGGCCCCGCCTTCGCCGTAAACGGCGGCTTGGCAAACCACACCAACAGAATCAAGCCGGCAAACACCCAGCCCATCAAGGTGAAGTAATCCACCGTCGACATCATGTATGCCTGCCCATTGAGTATCTGCTCCAGCTGCGCATAACTCTGCGGGCTGGCCCCGCCCAGTTGCTCCAGCGTGTGCCGCGTTGCCGGGTCGTACTGGCTGATGTGCTCACTCAGGTACGCATGGTGCTGGTCCGCCCGGCGAATCCAGATCCACGTGGTCAACGACGCCGCAAAACTTCCCCCCAGCGTACGCAAGAACGTCGCCAGCCCCGAGCCATCGGCAATCTGCTGCGGCGGCAAGTCCGAGAGCAGGATGCTCAAGGTCGGCATGAAGAACAACGCCACGCCGATCCCCATGAACAGCTGCACCAGGGCAATGTGCTGGAAGTCCACCTCGTTGGTGAACCCTGCACGCATGAAGCAACTGGTGCCGATCGCCAGGAAGGCCAGCCCTGCCAGCACCCGCAAGTCGAAGCGATGCGCGTATTTGCCCACGAACGGCGACATGATCACCGGCAGCAAGCCGATCGGGGCCACCGCCAGGCCCGCCCAGGTAGCGGTGTAGCCCATCTGCGTCTGCAACCACTGCGGCAGGATCAGGTTGATGCCGAAGAACCCCGCATAGCCGCCCACCAACACGATCGTGCCGATGCGGAAATTGCGGTGCGCGAACAGCCGCAGGTTGACCACCGGGTGGCGGTCGGTCAGCTCCCAGATGATGAAGATCGCCAGGAACACTACCGAGATCAAACTGCCGACAATGATGAACGACGATTCGAACCAGTCCAGGTCATTGCCTTTGTCGAGCACCACCTGCAACGCGCCCACCCCGACGATCAACGTCAGCAGGCCGATGTAGTCCATCGGCTGGCGGCTGGTGACCACCGGGCGCGTGCGCATTTGCTGGCGCACCACGGCAGCGGCGAACAGGCCGATCGGCACGTTGATGAAGAAGATCCAGGGCCAGCTGTAGCTGTCGGTGATCCACCCCCCAAGGATCGGCCCGGCAATCGGCGCCACCACCGTGACCATCGCCAGCAAGGCCAGCGCCATCCCCCGTTTGGCTGGCGGATACACGGCAATCAGCAAGGTCTGGGTCATCGGGTACAGCGGCCCGGCCACCACGCCCTGCAATACCCGAAAGCCGACCAGCTCCGGCATCGACTGGGCGATACCGCACAAGAACGACGCCAGCACGAACAGCAGCGTGGCCCAGATGAACAGCTTCACCTCGCCGAAGCGCCGGCTGAGCCAGCCGGTCAGCGGCAAGGCGATGGCGTTACTCACCGCAAACGAGGTGATCACCCAGGTGCCCTGCTCGTAACTCACGCCCAGGTTGCCAGAAATGGTCGGCAACGCCACGTTGGCGATCGTGGTGTCGAGCACCTGCATGAAGGTCGCCAACGACAGGCCGATGGTGGTCAGCAGCAGGCTCGGCGGGGTGAACTGTGCCGCAGCGTTGTTGCTCATCGTTGCGCCGTCTTGCCGGTGGCACTGTTCTGGTGGATCAGCCGGGCGATCAGCTCATCAGCCTCGACCAACTGGCGGTCGTACACCTGGGTGGTGTAGCTGGCCTGCTGCGGTGGCTGTTGGGCCAAGGCCGGGCCGCTCTGGTCGTGCAGGTCGACCTCGACCACAGTGGACAGGCCGATGCGCAGCGGGTGGTCCTTGAGCTGGTCAGGGCTGAGGTGAACGCGCACCGGCACGCGCTGGACGATCTTGATCCAGTTGCCGGTGGCATTCTGCGCCGGCAGCAGGGCGAAGGCGCTGCCGGTGCCAGCGCCAAGGCTGTCCACCGTACCGCTGTACTTCACCTCGCTGCCGTACAGGTCGGCGCTGATTTCCACCGGCTGGCCGATGCGCATGTCGCGCAGCTGGGTCTCTTTGAAGTTGGCGTCGATCCACACCTCGTCCAGCGGGATCACCGCCATGGTCGCGGTGCCGGGCTGCAGGCGCTGGCCAAGCTGCACGGTACGCTTGGCGACGTAGCCGGTGACGGGCGCCACCAGGGTGGTGCGGGCGTGGTCGAGGTAGGCCTGGCGCAGGTCGGCGGCGGCGGCCATGACTTCAGGGTGCGATGAGACCACCGTGTCATCGACCAGCGCGGTGCTGGTGTTGAGCTGCTGCTGGGCGCTGTTGACGGCGGCCTGGGCCACGGTCAGGTCATCGCGGGCATGGGAGATTTCTTCAGCGGCAATCGCGCCGCTGTCGGCCAGCACCTTGCGCCGGTTGTAGTTCTGCCGGGCTTTCTGCAGCTCGGCCTGGCGCGTCTGCAGCTGCGCCTTGAGCGAGTCGACATTGCTGTACAGGCCACGCACCTGGCGCACGGTGCGCGCCAGCTTGGCCTCGGCGGCCTGCAAGGCCACCTCGCTGTCGGCCGGGTCGAACTGCAACAGCACCTGGCCTGCGTGCACCAGGTCGCCGTCATCGGCGCCAATGCTGGTGACGGTCCCGGTAACCAGTGGTGTGATCTCCACCACGTTGCCGTTGACATAGGCATCGTCGGTGCTTTCGTGCCAGCGCCCGATCAGGCTGTACCAGGCCCAGGCGCCAGCGCCGGCGAGCAGCACCACCAGCAGCAGGCCAAGCAGCCAGACTTTGCGCTTGCGCGACGGTTCCGGTGCGGCGGAGGGGGTTGAGGTGTCTGCGGGAGTAGCCATGGCAATACCTTGGAAAATGCGTAACAGGGATCAACGATCGCCGAAGCGGCGGATCGTCAGAGGGTCGCCGGCACCGAGCAGGACCTTGGCCAGCAAGCTTTCGAGGGCCTTCAGTTCGTCGGGCTGGAGCACGCCGACCAGTTCGTTCATCGCCGCCGCGCCAATCTCCGGCAAGCGGTCAGCCAGGCGCTGGCCATCGGCGGTCAGGGCCAGGCGAACCTGGCGGCGGTCATCGGCGCAGCGGTTGCGCAGGATCAGCCCCTTCTGCTCGAGGCGGTCGAGCATGCGGGTCATCGAACCGCTGTCCAGGCCCAGGTAGCGGCACAGTTCGGCCGGTGTATCCACCTGGTACTGGGTGACGATGATCAGCACCTTGAACTGCGCGGCGGTGACGCCCTCGGATTCCAGGTGCCAGTCGAGAATGCGGTCCTTGAGGATCGCCGCGCGGCCCAGCAGCATGCCGATGGCGCAGGACTGGAAGTTTTCCGGGGTGAAGTGGGGCATCGGCATCGGCTCGGGCAATTGTGTAAAAATATTACTGCCTAGGCAGTGAATGTCAAAGCTTTCATTAGGGGGCTATGCAAAAACGTGAGCATTGCCCCCATCGCGGGCTGGCCTGGATACAAGGGCGCGAAGCGTTCTCAAACGCTGAATATCCCTTGCGAAACCGACGAAAAACATAGCTAACTGATAGTCATTCGCCATTACGTCGGTTCTCGGCAGCCTCTTGCAGGGGTAGAATGCGCAAAACCCGGAGCCGCAATGAACCACGACCGCCTCAACCCCAGCCCAGACGATGCCATCACTGACGCCGCCGCGCATTGGTGCATGCGCGTGCATGCCGACGATTGCACGAAGGTCGAGCGCGAGGCATTTGCCCGCTGGCTGGCGGCGGACAAGCGTCACGCCCACGAGTACCAGGTGATGCTGGAGATCTGGCAAACCGCCGACCTGCTGCCGCGCAACGCCACGGTCATCGACTTCAACCCGCCTGCGCGCCAGGTGGCGCGGCCACGCAACTGGCGGCCAACGGCCTGCGCCGCGGCGATTGCCCTGCTGGTGCTGCCCTTGGCTGGCTGGGTGGGCTGGGAGCAAGGTTGGCTACCAAACCATTACCAGCACTTCGAAGCGGGCAATCAGGCGCAGACCGTGCAGTTGAGCGACGGCAGCTCGGTGCAACTCAACCTCAACTCCGAACTGACCTACCTCAACTACAAGGACCGGCGCCAGGTCACCCTCAAGCGTGGCGAAGCGTTCTTCAAGGTGCAGCACGACAGCGCACACCCGTTCATCGTCCGCGCCGGCCACGGCCAGACCCGGGTCACCGGCACCCAGTTCAACGTGTGGAAGTATCAGGACCAGGTCAAGGTCACCCTGGTGGAAGGCTCGGTGCTGGTCAGCAGCGACGGCAACTCGGGCGGTTACCGCCTGGGGCCGGGCATGCAGGCCAGTTATCGCACCGGCGACTTCGAGCCGCACCTGGCCGAGAGCGACGATTACAACAACAGCCTGGCCTGGCGCAGCGGCAAGCTGGTGCTCGACAACCTCAGCCTCGATCAGGCCTTGCCGGTGATCAACCGCTACCTCGCTGCGCCGCTACTGCTGGCCGATGCCAGCACCGGGCGCATCCGCATCAGCGGCGTCTACAACACCAACGAAGTCGCCCGACTGGTGGACAACCTGCCCAAGGTGCTGCCGGTCTACCTGACCCGCAGCAAGGACGGCAGCACCGTCCTCAACAGAATTTCCCCCCCGCCCGACAAGGGCTGAGGCCTCACAGCGTCATCGCCGCCAGCCAGCCGAATGCCAGCAGTGGCAGGTTGTAATGGATGAAGGTCGGCACCACGGTGTCCCAGATGTGATGATGCTGGCCGTCGACGTTGAGCCCGGAGGTTGGCCCCAGGGTCGAGTCCGATGCCGGCGAGCCGGCATCACCCAAGGCACCCGCGGTGCCGACGATGCACACCGTGGCCACCGGGTCGAAGCCCAACTGCACGCACAGCGGCACGAAGATCGCTGCCAGAATAGGCACCGTCGAGAACGACGAGCCGATACCCATGGTCACCAGCAACCCCACCAGCAGCATCAGCAAGGCACCGATGCCCTTGCTGTGGTTGATCCATTGCGCCGACGTTTCGACCAGGCTCTTGACCTCGCCGGTGGCTTTCATCACATCGGCAAAACCCGAGGCGGCGATCATGATGAAACCGATCATGGCCATCATCTTCATGCCTTCGGTGAACAGGTCATCGGTGTCTTTCCAGCGCACGATGCCGGACAACGAGAAGATCAGGAACCCGACCATGGCGCCGATGATCATCGAGTCCAGCCACAGCTGCACGATGAACGCCGAGGCGATTGCCAGCCCCGCCACCAGCAGGGTCAGCGGGTTGTACGCGACGCTCACCTGCTCCACCTGCTCGATACGCGCCAGGTCGTAGTCGCGCTTCTTGCGGTAGCTGATGAACACCGCCATCAACAGCCCGACCAGCATGCCCGCCGCCGGAATGGCCATGGCATGGGTGACGTTGACGCCACTGATGTCGACACCGGCGCGGGCGACATTGGCCAGCAGGATCTCGTTGAGGAAGATGTTGCCGAAGCCCACCGGCAGGAACATGTACGGGGTGATCAGGCCAAAGGTGATCACACAGGCGATCAACCGGCGGTCGATGCGCAGGCGGGTCAGCACGTACAGCAGCGGCGGCACCAGCAGTGGGATGAAGGCGATGTGGATGGGCAGGATGTTCTGCGACGACACCGCCACCACCAGCATCAGGCCGATCAGCAGCCATTTGACCTTGCCGCCGTTGGCGTGGCCCTGGCGGTCGATCATGGCCAGCGCACGGTCGGCCAAAGCGTGGGCAAGGCCCGACTTGGCGATGGCCACGGCAAAGGCGCCAAGCAAGGCATACGACAACGCCACCGTGGCACCACCGCCCAGGCCACCGTTGAAGGCCTTGAGCGTGCCTTCTATACCCAGGCCACCGACCAGCCCCCCGACCAGGGCGCCAATGATCAGGGCGATGACCACGTGCACCCGCGACAGGCTGAGTATCAGCATGATGCCGACCGCGGCAATCACTGCATTCATGGTTTGGCTTTCCTCGTAGCTGCAGGCAAAAAAGCGCGCACTCTGACGCAGTGGGGTACAGATGTCAAAATTGCCAGGTAGCGGCAGATTACGCGGGGGCTGGATTTTAAATTGAATGGTTGAATAAAGAAAAAAGGGGGGTGGCCGATATAGGGGCGTGGCTTAGAGGTGCCTGCCTTGAGGTTTGCAGCGCTCTGGAGATCGAGCGCCGCCCGCGCGGCGCATCGCGAAGCGCTTGCCTTGGGATCTTCAGCGCCCTTGAGATCGAGCGCCGCCCGCGCGGCGCTTCGCGAAGCGCTTGCCTTGTAATCTTCAGCGCCATTGAGACCGAGCGCCGCCCGCGCGGCGCTTCGCGGGGCAAGCCCGCTCCCACATTTGTTGCAACGCGCCGTTCCAGACAGGCCATGGTTGTCCGCCTTAGCGCATGACCAAAGACAGGTGAGGCGGCAGCAGTGCCAGCCGAAATATCTCGTCGAGCCAACAAGGCTGACAACTATGGCCTATCAGGCCATGGCACGTTGCAACAAATGTGGGAGCGGGCTTGCCCCGCGAAGCGCCGCGCGGGCGGCGCTCGGTCTCAAGGGCGCTAAAGATCCAAAGGCAAGCGCTTCGCGGGCGGCGCTCGATCTGCGAAACACTAAAAACCTCAAGACAGGCACCTCCCAACGCCCAACACCCAACACCCCAAAGCCAAACCCTTACTGCCAAAAAAAGGGATTCCCCCTCATGCCTCTGCGACAACTTTCCATCCAGTGGAAGATCACCCTGCTCGCCGGTCTGTGCCTGGCCGGCATCGTCAGCCTGCTCGTCGGCCTTTCGCTGTACCGCATGGACCACAGCTCGGACCTGGTCAAAGCCAGCAGCATGCAAATGCTCAGCGAGGCCGCGCAGGCACGCATCGAGTCGCAGGGCGAGGTTCAGGCCTTGAACATCCGCCGCCAGTTCATGGATGCCTACCAGTACGGTGCAGGCTTCGCCCGCCAAGTGTTGTTCCTGCGTGAGCAGGCGGAAAAACGCTACCTGGATGCCTTCGACCTGCGTGAGGACATGACCCGCCAGGTGCGCGCAGCCCTGCAGGCCAACCCCGACTTGCTGGGCCTGTCGCTGGTGTTCGAACCAAATGCCCTGGATAACAAGGACAGCCTGTTCACCGGCCAGGCGGAACTGGGCAGCAACGAAACCGGGCGTTTCGCGCTCTACTGGTCACAGCCGCGCGCAGGCCAGCTGACCGCCATGGCGCTGCCCGAGCACGACATGGCCAACACCGAGATCGGCCCCAGCGGCCAGCCCGCCAACACCTGGTGGGTGTGCCCGCGCAGCAGCGGCAAGGTCTGCGTGGTGGAACCGTACTTCTATGACATCGACGGCCAGCGCGTGCTGATGACCAGCATCGTGTTCCCGCTGGCAGTCAACGGCAAGGTGATCGCCACCCTCTCCATCGACATCAACCTCAACAGCCTTCAGGCCCTGAGCCAGGAGGCCAGCGGCAGCCTGTACGAAGGCCGCACCACAGTCGGCATCCTCAGCCCCGTGGGCCTGCTGGCCGGCTACAGCGCCGACGCCAGCAAGCTCGCCCAACGCTTTGACCAGGTCGACCCGCGCAACGGCGCCGAACTGGTGCGCACGCTGGCCGCAGGCAAGCTGAGCGTGCACCACGATCAGCACCGGCTGAAAGTGCTCGCCGCCTTCCAGCCGATCCCCGGTGCGCAACCGTGGGGTGTGCTGCTGGATGTGCCGGAAAACGCCCTGACCGGCCCGGCCGAGGCACTCAAGCAAGAGCTGGATGCCCTGAACACCAGCGGCACCCTGCTGGAGCTGGGCCTGGGCCTGGCTGCGGCAATCGCCGGCCTGTTGCTGGTGTGGTTGATGGCGCGTGGCGTGACCCGGCCGATTCTCGGCGTGGCGGCAATGCTCAAGGACATCGCCAGTGGCGAAGGTGACCTGACCCGCCGCCTGACCTACGACAAACGTGACGAACTCGGCGAACTGGCCGGCTGGTTCAACCGCTTCCTGGACAAACTGCAGCCGACCATCGCCGAGGTCAAACGCTCGGTACAGGCTGCGCGCGGCACTGCCGACCAGTCGTCTGCGATTGCCACCGAAACCAGCGCCGGCATGGAGCAGCAGTACCGCCAGGTCGACCAGGTGGCCACCGCCTCCCACGAGATGAGCGCCACCGCCCAGGACGTCGCCCGCAGCGCCTCCCAGGCCGCACAGGCTGCACGCGACGCCGACCAGGCCACCCGTGAAGGCCTGGCGGTGATCGACCGCACCACGCGCAGCATCGATGCCCTGGCCGCAGACATGAGCAATGCCATGGCCGAAGTCGAAGGGCTTGCGCAGAACAGCGAGAAGATCGGCTCGGTACTGGAGGTGATCCGCTCGATCGCCGAGCAGACCAACCTGCTGGCACTCAACGCCGCCATCGAAGCCGCCCGCGCCGGTGAGGCCGGCCGTGGTTTTGCGGTGGTCGCCGATGAAGTACGCAACCTGGCCCAGCGGACCCAGGAGTCGGTGGAAGAAACCCGTCAGGTTATCGAAGCCCTGCAGGCCGGCACCCGCGAAGTGGTAGGCGCCATGGACAACAGCCACCGCCAGGCCCAGGGCGGCGTGGAACAGGTCGGCCAGGCCGTCACCGCGCTGCAGCGCATCGGCCAGGCAGTGACGGTGATCAGCGACATGAACCTGCAGATCGCCTCGGCGGCCGAGGAGCAAAGTGCGGTGGCCGAGGAGATCAACAGCAATGTCGCGACCATCCGCGATGTGACCGAGTCGCTGTCGGGGCAGGCCAACGAATCGGCGCGGGTCAGCCAGTCGCTCAACAGCCTGGCCAACCAGCAACAGGCGTTGATGGATCAGTTCCGGGTCTGATCGCGCAACACCACGGCGCCCGGCACGTTCGGCCGGGTGCACGAGGGCGCCGGGATGCCGTCGGCTACACTTGCCCGGCACACCGAGTGACAACCCTCGAGGTCCCGATGAAGAAAATTCCAACGCTGCTGGCCGGCCTGCTGCTGGCCGCAGGCCTGGCCAGCACCGACAGCGCCGCCGCGGCCGAAGCGCGCGCCCCCATCCAGTTCGGCGCCATCAACTGGGAAAGCGGCGCGCTGACCACCGAGATTCTGCGCCTGATCGTCGAGCACGGTTACGGCTACCCCACCGACACCCTCCCCGGCAGCACCGTGAGCATGGAAGTGGCGCTGGCGCGCAATGACCTGCAGGTGGTTGCCGAGGAATGGGCCGGGCGCAGCCCCGCCTGGGTCAAAGCCGAAGAGGCGGGCCAGGTATTCGCCCTGGGCGACACGGTGAAAAACGCCGAAGAAGGCTGGTGGGTCCCGGCCTACGTGATCAAGGGCGACCCGGCGCGCAACCTCAAGCCACTGGCGCCGGACCTGCGCAGTGTCGACGACCTCAAGCGCTACCCTGAGGTGTTCAACGACCCGGAAGCGCCTGGCAAAGGCCGTTTCCTGAACAGCCCCAGCGGCTGGACGTCGGAGATCGTCAACAGCCAGAAACTCAAGGCCTACGGGCTCGACGGCCTGTACACCAACTTCCGCAGCGGCACCGGCGCGGCGCTGGATGCCGAAGTCGAATCGTCGATCCGCCGTGGCAAGCCGGTGCTGTTCTACTACTGGAGCCCAACCCCGCTTATCGGCCGCTACGACCTGGTGCGGCTGCAAGAACCGCCCTTCGATGCCCAAGCCTGGGCGACGTTGACCGACCCGAAGAACCCGAACCCGCGGGGCAGCCAGTCGTTGCCGGCGAAGCTGTCGATCGGCGTATCCAAGGCATTCAAGGACAATTACCCGGAGCTGGTGGCGGTGTTCGAAAAGGTAGACCTGCCGATCGACCGCCTGAACAAGGCCCTGGCCGAGATGAACGACAAACGCCTCGCGCCCGAGAAGGCCGCCCAGGCTTTCATGCGCAACAACCCGGATGTATGGAAAGCCTGGTTACCAGCTGAAGTCGCGACCAAGGTTGCCCAAGCCCTTTGATTTCATTGCTGCTATGCAAAAGCCCCGTGTGGGAGCGGCCTTGTGTCGCGAAAGGGGCGCATCGCGCCCCGGCAGGCTTCAGGAGAGCCTCGATCACAACCCTTCAACACAGAAAAAGAATAAGAATATGAATTCTTATTCTTTTTTTAACATTCGGTTTTCCTCTATAACTCTTCCAACTGTGCAGCCGCCAACACCTGGCCAACTGTCTGCAGCGCAACACCCGATCAACACTCAACGCCCACAAGGCAACACCGGTAGCTGCCCTGAAACGCACGCAACCTGTTGATCCCTATCAGAATTAAAAATCGGCACGACGATTGCTCAAGCAAAGTCCCGCTTATTCAACCGGAGACCTGCCATGAGCGCCCCACTGAATGTCGTAGCCCTGTCCGGCGGCACCGCCCGCCCGTCGCGCACCCTGACCCTGACTGAAGCGATCCTTGCCGAACTGGGCCAGCACCTGAACATCAAGCCGCACCTGATCGAGCTGGGCGACATCGCCCGTCCTCTGGGTGGCGCACTGTGGCGCAGCGAATTGCCCGACACTGTCGAACAACAGCTGCGCCTGGTGGAGAAGGCCGACCTGCTGGTCGTGGCCACACCGGTCTACCGCGGCAGCTTCCCCGGCCACTTCAAGCACCTGTTCGACCTGATCGGCCAGGACGCGCTGGTCGACACCCCCGTGCTGCTCGCCGCCACCGGCGGCAGCGAACGCCACGCACTGGTACTCGATCACCAGTTGCGTCCGCTGTTCAGCTTCCTGCAGGCCCTGACCCTGCCGATTGGCGTGTATGCCAGCCAAGCCGAGCTGGCTGACTACCGGGTGTCCAGCGACGCCCTGAGCGCCCGCATCCGCCTGGCTGCCGAGCGTGCCGTCCCCCTGTTCGGCGCGCACCACGCGCTGCGCAAGAGCGCCTGAGGAGCGGCCATGAATGCATCTGTAAACCCAGCCCAACGCCCTGCCCTGGCCATTGCCAGGGAACTGGCCGGGCAGTTCGCCCAGAGCGCCGTCGAGCGTGACGAGCGCGGCGGCAGCCCCAAGGCCGAGCGCGACGCCCTGCGCAACAGCGGCCTGCTGTCGCTGGCGATTCCGCAGGCTTTCGGCGGCCAGGGCGCCAGCTGGCGCGACACCTTCGAGGTGGTGCGCGAGTTCGCCCGCGTCGACAGTTCCATCGCCCACGTATTCGGCTTCCATCACCTGATGCTGGCCACCGTGCGCCTGTTCTCGCGCCCCGATCAATGGCAGCCGTGGTTCGAACAGACCGCGCGCAAACACTGGTTCTGGGGCAATGCCCTGAACCCGCTGGACACCCGCACGGTGGTCAAGCACTTCGATGGCTGGTGCGAGTTCTCGGGCAAAAAAAGCTTCTGCTCCGGCGCCAGCGATTCGGAAATGCTGATTGCCTCGGCAGTGGACGAACGCGCCGGGGGCAAGCTGCTGATCGCCGCGATCCCCAGCGGGCGCACCGGCATCACCCTGCACAACGACTGGAACAACATCGGCCAGCGGCAGACCGACAGTGGCAGCGCCACCTTCGAGCGGGTGCGGGTTGAGCATAACGAACTGCTGCTGGACCCAGGCCCGCTGAGCACCCCGTTCGCCGCCTTGCGCCCGCTGATCGCCCAGCTGCATTTCGCCAACCTGTTCCTTGGCATCGCCGAAGGAGCGTTCGACGAAGCCCGCCAGTACACCCTTAACGAAAGCCGGCCGTGGTTCCGCTCCGGCGCCAGCACCACCGCAGAGGACCCTTACGTGCTGCGCCACTACGGCGAGTTCTGGGTCGGCCTGGAAAGCGTACGGCTGCTGATCGAGCGCGCCGCCAACCAGCTCGACAGTGCCTGGGCCAAGGAGCAGGCGCTGACCGCCGAGGAGCGCGGCGACCTGGCCTTGGCCATCGGCACCGCCAAGGTCGCGGCCACCCGCCACGGCCTGGACATCTGCAACCGATTGTTCGAGGTGACCGGCGCCCGCGCCACCCACGCCTCGCTGCGCTTTGATCGCCACTGGCGCAACCTGAGGACGCAAACCCTGCACGACCCGGTGGATTACCGTATCCACGAGCTCGGCGAGTGGGCCCTCAGCGGCAAGCGCCCTGCCCCATCCTTCTATTCCTAAGGATCGCCCATGCAACTGCTGACCCTCCCCCCGTCACCGCAACTGGCTACCTCGATCAGGGCGACCGCACAGGTCTTCGAAGACCCCAGATCGCAGGCGCTGCTCGCCCACCTGCAACAGGTCGCCCCCAGTGAGGCCAGCGTCCTGATCATCGGCGAAACCGGCACGGGCAAGGAGCTGGTCGCGCGCCATATCCACAACCTCAGCGGCCGGCGCAACGGCCCGTTCGTTGCGGTGAACTGCGGTGCTTTCTCTGAATCGCTGGTCGAGGCAGAGCTGTTCGGCCATGAAAAAGGCGCCTTCACCGGCGCCCTGGCAGCCAAGGCCGGCTGGTTCGAAGAGGCCAATGGCGGCACGTTGTTCCTCGACGAGATCGGTGACTTGCCGCTGCCGATCCAGGTGAAGTTGCTGCGCGTGCTGCAGGAGCGTGAGGTGGTGCGCCTGGGCTCGCGCAAGAGTATCCCGATCAATGTGCGGGTGCTGGCAGCGACCAATGTGCAGCTGGAAAAGGCGATCAACGCCGGGCATTTTCGCGAAGACCTGTACTACCGCCTGAACGTGGTCACCCTGCAGCTACACCCCTTGCGTGACCGCCCCGGCGATATCCTGCCGCTGGCGCGGCACTTCATCCGCACCTACAGCGAACGGCTGAGCTACGGGCCGGTGGAGCTGAGCCCCAAGGCCCAGGCCAAGCTGGTGGAGTACAGTTGGCCGGGCAACATTCGCGAGCTGGAGAACGTGATTCACCACAGCTTGCTGACCTGTGGGGACGGGCTGGTGCAGGCCCAGGACCTGCGCCTGTCCAACCTGCGCCTGGAGCGCCAGGAGGAAGAACCGGCGAGCAATGGCGTGGAGGATCTGCTGCAGCAGGCGTTCAGCCGGCTGTACGAGGAACAGCCGGGGGATTTATACGAGAAGGTGGAAAATGCGCTGCTGCGCTCGGCGTACCACTTCTGCCATTACAACCAGGTGCATACCGCGCAGTTGCTGGGGTTGTCGCGCAATGTCACGCGTACCCGGCTGATTGCGATTGGCGAGCTGGTGGTGAACAAGCGGCGGGGGCCAGAGCCACAGGTGGTGGATAACCGGTTGGTGCGGTTGTCGATCTGAGATTGATCGCGACCGTACTGGCCTCTTCGCGGGCAAGCCCGCATAAGGACTTCGCTGAGCCCTGTGGGAGCGGCTTCAGCCGCGAAGCAGGCGCCGCGGTGGATGGCACCGGCTTCGCCGGTGTTCGCGGCTGAAGCCGCTCCTACAGGGTCCCCGCCAAATCACTAAGTCAGCGTTCGTGCCATCAGAGCGGGGTCAGCTCGCCAAGCGGCGGAATACCGCCCCGGACAACCCGCACAATGCGGCACACGCCAGCATCACCGTGGCGATATCCGCCACCGAGGTTTCGCTGCGCCCGTCTGCACCAGCCAACACACCGAGCAGCACGCCCGCCAGGCTGACCGACATGGCCATGGTCAACTGCACCGACATGGCCGACAGCGAAGAGGCCGCCGCCGAGCGCTCACCCGGCACATCCTGATAACTGGCAGCGCCCAGCGTGGAAAACTGCAGCGAGCGCACCAGGCCTGCCGCAAACAGCACCACGGCCATCAACCACACTGCGGTGTCGCGGTCGAAACTGGCACACAGGGCAATGCCGGCGCCACTGAGCACCGCGTTGCAACTCAGCACCCGGCGGTAGCCGTAGCGCCGCACCAGCGGCACCGCCAGCAACTTCATCAGCAACGCGCCCACGCCACCACTGACCACCAGCCACCCGGCCGCCAGCGGGCTCATGCCCAGGCAATTCTGCAACAACAGCACGATCAGAAACGGCTGCGCCGCCGAACCCAGACGAAACAACCCGCCACCGGCCTGGGCTACGCCGAAGCTGCGCAGGCGCAGCAGCGACAGGTCGACCAGCGGGCTGGGGTGGTGCCGCGCATGCACCAGGTAGCCCAGCGCACAGGCCACGCCGGCAGCGACAAGCGCCAGTGCCCACTCCCGCGGCAACTGCCCTAACCCTAGCGACTCCAGGCCCAACACCAGCATGGCCAGCGCCCCGCCACTGAGCAGCAGGCCACGCAGGTCCAGCGGCGGAACCGGGCGGGCCGGGTAGTCCGGTACATGGCGCAGGATCAGCCAACAGCCCAGCAGGCAGATCGGCAGGTTGACCAGAAAAATCCAGTGCCACGACAGCACCGTGACCAGCAACCCGCCCAGCAACGGCCCGATCAAGGGCCCGACCAATGCCGGCAACGCCAGCCAGGACATGGCCTGCAGCAGTTGCTCACGGCTCGACCAGCGCAGGATGATCACCTGCCCTACCGGCGTCATCAGCGCACCGGCGGCACCTTGCAGCATGCGCCCAAGGCACAGCTGCCACAGCGACTCGGCCAGGGCGCAGGTCAATGACGCGAAGGTAAACAGCCCCATCGCCAGCAGCATCACCTGGCGCGGCCGGAAGCGCTCCGCCGCCCAGCCGCTGAGCGGCACGCACAAGGCCAGCGCCAGCATGTACAGCGACACCACCAGGTTCATGCGCAGGCCCGGCTCGCCAAAATCGGTGGCCATTTGCGGCAGCGCGGTCATCACCGCCGTGCTGTCGAGCAACTCCATGAACAGCGCGGCGCCGATGATCACCGGCACTTTAGGGCTCTGCACATGGCCGGCCAACAGGGCCGGCTGGGCGGTCAAAACAGCCCCGAGACTGGCGGCCGGGTGCCCTTGAGCTGCCATGCACCGACCACCGCCGCCTTCCACTGGCGCGGGTTGTGGTTGGCCACGGTGCGGGCGTTGCGCCAGTGGCGGTCGAGGTTGTGCTGGCGGCCGGTGGTGGAGGCGCCGCCCACGTCGAACAGCGTTTCGGCCGCCTTCAGCGCCAGCTCAGCGACCAGGTACTGTGCCTGTGCCACCTCGATGGCGGCCTGCTCCACAGCAGCCTCATCCAGGCTTGCGGCCCAGGCCTGGTCGATGCTCGCGGCGGCCTTGAGCACCAGGGCTTCGGCGCCATAAGCGCGGGCCGCGATGTCGCCTATCGACAGTTCCACGTAGGGGTCGTCCACCGAGCGGCTGGCCGAGCTGTGCTTGATCGGCCGGGCGTGTTCGCGGGCGAAGCGGGTGGCATCGTCCAAGGCATTGCGGGCGATGCCAGCCAGCACGGTGCCGAGGAACAGCTGCAGGAACGGCGTGACAATCGTGCGCTTGCCCTCCTCCACGGTGCGCGGGCGAATGTCACTGGCCTCGACCTTCACATTGCGCAGGTGGGTGGTGCCGCTGGCCGTCAGGCGCTGGCCCATGGCATCGAAGTCGTCTACCAGTTCCAGGCCCTCGCGCTCGCGCGGCAGGATGAACGACACCGGCTGCTCGTCCTCGTCCAGGGCGACGGCGCTGACGTAGTCGGCAAACAGCGCGCCGGTGCTGTAGTACTTGCTGCCATTGGCGCGAAAGTGCTCGCCCTCGCGCACCAGCCGCGCCGCGATAGCGCCGTTGACACCGCCCAGTTCCCAGCCCGCGTTGCCGATCACCGCGCCGTCCAGGTAGCGGGCGAACCAGCGCTCGCGCTCCTGCTCGGCGCCTTCGGCCCGCGACACCAGCAGGCCTTCGACGAAGGCGAAACCGGGGCGCAGGGCCTGAGCGACGTTGGAGTCGACTGCGGCGATCTGCAGCAGCAGTTCGATCACGTCACTGACATTGCCACCGGGGCCGCCGTATTGGGTGGGGATACGCACGGTGTACACACCGGCGGCGGCAAGCTGGGCCACGGCTTCGTGGGGCAGTTGTCGCTCACGCTCGCGTTGGGCGGCGCCTTCGCCGATGGCCGGGAGCAGGGCCGCGATGCGGGCTTTGAGCGCTGCGGTGCTGGTGGCTGGCGCTTGGGGCGTGAAGCGTTGGAAAGTAGTCATGGTTCAGTCCTTTAGGTACAGCATTCGAAAATGTTTGCACGATCCCTGTGGGAACCGGCCTGTCGGCGATAGCGCCAGTTCAGCCTGCTCAAGCGGTGCTGCCTGCCCCGGCCTCATCGCCGGCAAGCCGGCTCCCACAGGGGATGGCGGTGGGCTTGTGAATCAGATGCCGATCTTGCGCAGCTAGGGTCATGGTTCGGGCCTTTTCAAACAGCATTCTCAGGGTGGGCACGGCTCCCACTGGGGATGGCGGTGGGCTTGTGAATCAGATACCGATCTTGCGCAGCTACGGTCATGGTTCGGGCCTTTTCAAACAGCATTTTCAGGGTTGGCACGGTTCCCTGTGGGAGCCGGCTTGCCGGCGATAGGGCCGGTACAGCCCACAGATGATGGCGGTGGGCCTTTGAGTCAGATGGCGATCTTCCAGAGGCGCGACTCGTCGAACAGGTCGAAAGCTTCGTGCTCCAGGTCCAGCGGTGGCACCACCAGTTCGGCACCACTACCAGGCAGCCTTGGCACGGCGCCGAGCAACCGCTGCGTGTATTCATGCGCAGGCCGCTCGAACAACTGCTCCACCGGCGCCTGCTCCACCACCTGGCCATGGCGCATCACCAGCACGTCGTCGCTGACATGACGAATTACCCCCAGGTCATGGGATATGAACAGGTAGGCCAGGCCCAGCTCGTCCTGCAGATCAGCCAGCAGATCGAGTACCTGGGCCTGCACCGACACGTCCAGTGCCGAAACCGGTTCGTCGCAAATGATCAGCTTCGGCTCACTGGCAATTGCCCGGGCAATCGCCACCCGCTGGCGCTGGCCGCCGGACAGCTGCAACGGCCGGCGCTGCGCCAGCTCGGCCGGCAGGCGCACCTGGTCCAGCAGCACGGCAATGCGCGCCGGCCTGGCCGGTGCTTCGATGCCCGCCACCTGCAGCGCATCGTCAAGAATTTGCGCCACGCTCCAGCGCGGGTCGAACGAGCCCAGCGGGTCCTGGTAGATCACGCTGATCTCGCGGCGCAACGGCCTGCGCAGTGCTTCCGTCACGGCGTTACCCGGGCGGTTCCAGGGCTGGCCGCGGTACAGCACCTCGCCCTCATCGGGCTGCAACAGGCCCAGGGCGATGCGCGCCACCGTGGTCTTGCCCGAGCCGGATTCGCCGACGATGCCCAGCGTGCGCCCGGCGCGCAGGGTGAAATCGACACCCTGCACTACCTGCCGCAGCAGCCCGTCGGGGCCCAGGTAACGCTTGCCCAGGCCGCGCCCCTCCAGCAGCACGTCGCTTTTGTGCCGGGGCTTGGGGTCACGTTTTACCCCTGCGCGCTCAGGTGACAATCGGCTGCCACGCGGGTGTTCGGCCGGCACCGCCGCCAGCAACGCCTGGGTGTACGGGTGGCGCGGCTGGCGCAGCACCTGCTGCATCGGCCCCTGCTCCACCACCTCGCCATGGCGCAGCACCACCACCTCATCGGCCAGTTGCGCGACCACCGCCAGGTCATGGCTGATGATCAACAGTGACGCGCCGCGGGCCTTGATCTGCTGGAACACTTCAAGTATCTGCGCCTGCACCGTCGCATCCAGGGCAGTGGTCGGCTCGTCGGCGATCACCAGCGCAGGGTCCAGCGCCAGCGCACTGGCAATCAGCGCACGCTGACGCAAGCCACCGGACAATTGCCCGGGGCGCTGCCGGGCACGCAAGGCCACATCCGGCACGCCGACCCGCTCCAGCAACGCGTGCACACGCGCCGCACGGCTGTGTCGGTCGCCATACTGATGCGCTTGCAGCACTTCGAGAATTTCCTTGCCCACCGGCCGCAGCGGGTCGAGCGACACCAGCGCATCCTGCAGCACGAAGCCGATGTCCTTGCCGCGCACCGCGCGCCACTGGCGCTCGCTCAGGTCGAGCAGGTCGTGCCCGCCGAAACTCGCCTGGCGGGCGCTCACGTGCGCACCCCGCCCGGCCAGGCCCACCAGGCTGCGGGCACTGACGCTCTTGCCCGAGCCCGACTCACCCACCAACGCCACGCAGCGCCCCGGTTGCAGGGTGAAAGACAAATCACGGACCACACTGCGGCCTTCGAAAGCCACGGTCAGCCCCTCGACGATCAAGGTCTTGTCGCTCATGGCAGGCGGCCCTCCAGGCGTTGTTGGATATAGCGGCCGGTGACCGTGGTGGCCAGCGTGGTCAGGACGATGAACAAACCGGGGAAGAAGGTCAGCCACCAGGCATTGGCAATGAAGTCGCGGCCCATCGACAGCATGGTCCCCCACTCCGGCGCCGGCGGCCGCGCGCCCAGGCCGAGAAAGCTCAGCGCCGAGGCCCAGACGATGGCCTGGCCGACGCCCATGGTCAGCGTCACCACCAGCGGGCGCATGGCATTGGGCAGTAACTGGCGCAGGACGATGCGCGAGGTCGGGTGGCCGAGCGCGCGGGCGGCTTCGATGTAACCGGCATTGCGCACCGCCAGCACCTGGCCGCGCACCATGCGCGCATAGCCCGGCGCGCCCCCCAGCCCGGTGGCGACGATCAGCGGGCCGACGCCGCTGCCGAACACCGCCACGAACAACAGCGCCAGCACCAGGCTGGGGAATGCGAACAGCACCTCCAGCAGCCAACCTACCACCCGGTCCACACGCGCCCCACCCAGGCCGCCGAGCAGCCCCAGGGCAATGGCGATAGCCATCGAGATAGCCGTTGCCGCCACGCCGATCAGCAGGCTCTGACGGGCGCCGTGGATAATCCGCGCAAAGATGTCGCGGCCCGACTGGTCGGTGCCCAGCCAATGGACCCAACTGGGCGGCTGGAACGCCTCGCGCGGCACGATGGCCAGCGGGTCGATGCGGGTGAACAGCCCCGGCAGCAACGCCGCCAGCACCAGCGCCAGCAAAAACAGGATCGCCAGGCTGGCGCCCAGCGGCGGCAGGCTCAGGCGCCGTTGCCGGCGCACCGGCGTCAAGGCCCGGCCCAAGGTCAGGTCAGTCATGCTGCAGCCTCCTGCTGCCGAGGGTCGATCCACTGGTACAGCAGGTCGACCAGAATGTTGGCCAGCACGTAGCCGGCAGCCACCACCAGGCTGATGCCGATCACCAGCGGCAGGTCCTGCAGTTGTACGGCCTGGTACAGCTGGCGGCCGATGCCCTTGCGCGAGAAGATCACCTCGCACACCACCGCGCCGCTGATCAGCGCGCCGATGGCCCAGCCCGACAGCGCCACACCAGGCAGCAAGGCATGGCGCAGGGCATGCTTGAAACGCACCGCCAGGTCGCTCAGGCCGCGGGTGCGCGCCGTCAGTACGAAAGGCTGCTCGAGGGTCAGCTCCAGGGATTCGCGAGTCACCTGGGCAATGAAGCCTGCCAACGGAATAGCCAGTGAAAACGCCGGCAACACCAGGCTGGCCAAGCTATCGCTACCCGCCGGCGGGAACCAGCGCAGGCCGAAGGCGAACACTGCCAGCAGCACCACACCGAGCCAGAAGTGCGGCAACGATGCGCTCACGGTTTCCAGCAACGAAGCCACGCCGCCGATCAAACGGCCACGGCCGGCGGTGACCACCGTCAGCAACAGCACCAGCAACCAGGCCAGCACCAGTGCCGCCACGGTCAGCTCGAACGTGGCGCCGCCCTGCTCGGCCAGCACCCGCGTTACCGGCAGGTGCTGCGAGTAGGACATGCCCAGGTCACCCTGCAGCAGGCGCCCGAGGTAGAGCACGTATTGCACCGCCAGCGGCTTGTCGAGGCCGAACTCCTGGCGTGCGGCTTCGATGGCTTCGGGCGAAGGGTTGCCTGTGGTGCCGCCGAGAATCGCCAGCACCGGGTCGCCCGGCATCAGGCGCAAGGCGAAGAAGGTCAGCGTTGCCACCGCCCACAGCACCAGCACACCGCCGGCCAGGCGGATGCCCGCGCGGCGGCCCAGCGCGGCCAGCCGCTCACGGCGCGGGTCGGTCACGGCGAGGGTTGTCGAAGTCATTTGTTCACCCATGCGTCATAGAGGTAGGTCACCGCCAGCGAAGGCTCCAGGCGCACGCCGTGGGCGGTCTTGTAGATGCCCAGGCGGGTGCTTTGCGGGTAGGTGGTGAGTTGCAGGTATTGCGCCGCTGCCTGCTGCTGCGCCAGGTGATAACGCTGGCGGCGCAGTTCGGCGTCTTGCGTGGCCAGGGCGCTGTCGAGCAAGGCGTCGAAGCCTGGGTCGGCGTAGCCGGATGAGTTCTGGTGGTAGCCACCCACCCCGGCCGGCTGGACGAAGGCGCTGGTAAAGATGATGCGCAGCACGTCGGGGGTGTTGGTGTTCCAGTAGCCGATGCGGATGTCGTAGTCCCACGCGGCCTGGCGGCTGGTGACCTGGGCGTCGCTCATCTGGTCGAGCACCAGCTCGATGCCGACCTGGCGCGTGGTGGCTTGCACCTGCTCCCACAGGGTGAGCTCCGACGGCGGCGTGCGCGCGCCAATCAGCACCACCGCGCGCAGGCGCTGGCCGCCCTTGGTGCGGTAGCCCTCGCTGTCGCGGCGGGTCCAGCCGGCTTCGTCGAGCAGCGTGGCGGCGCGCGCCGGGTCGTAATCCTGGCTGCGCTCGAAGTCGCCGCTGTAGAACGGCGTGGCCACGCTGAGCGGCCCCCCGGAGCGCGGGAACTCGCCGAAGTACACGCTCTTGAGCGCGCCCTCGACGTCGGCGCTGCGCACCAGTGCCTCGCGCACGCGGATATCGTCGAACGGCGCCCGGCGCAGGTTGAAGGTGCCGTTGGTGGGGTTGCCCGGGCGCTGGGCGATGATCAGGTCCACGTCGGGGTTGCGCCGCGCTGCCTCGTGCGATTCCGGCGGCAGCGCCTCGATTACGTCCACCTCACCGGCCTGCAGCGAGGCGAAGCGCACCGACGGCTCCTGGATGAACTTCCAGACGATGCGCGCAAGATACGCCGGCCCTTGATGCTGTGCGGTCGGCGGCGCCCAGTTGTAGTCCGGGTTGCGTACCAGCTCCACCTGGTTCTGCCGGTCCCATCGCACCACCTTGAACGGCCCGCTGCCGACCGGGCTTTCGCAGTTTTCGTCACGGCTGCGAGCCAGCGCGGTGGGCGACTGGATGCCGAGAAAGCCTTGCGCCAACACCTCCAGGAAGGCTGCATAGGGCGTGGCCAGCGTGACCTCAGCGGTGTAGTCGTCGAGCACCTTGGTGCTTCGATACTGGCGGATATAACCACCGGCGGTGCTGGACTGGGTCTTGGGGTTGGCCATGTGATCGAGGTTGGCCTTGACCGCTTCGGCATTGAACGGCGTGCCATCGGTGAAATGCACGTCGCGGCGCAGGTGGAAGGTATAGCGCAGGCCGTCAGCGGAGACCTCCCAGCGGCTGGCCAGCCAGGGGCCGATCTGGCCGTGGCTGTCCATCGACACCAGCGAGTCGAGGTACTGCTGGGCGACGAACACCTGGGGCATGTCGCCGGCCACGTGCGGGTCGAGGCAGGTGGGTTCGCGGTCGGTGGCGTACACCAGCGTACCGCCGTGGATCGGCTGAGTGCTTTGCGCCGCGTGCTGCTCGGCACGCTCGCAGCCGACCAGGGCCAGCACGGCGCAGAGCGGGATCAGGGGGAGGATGGGTCGGTTCAAGGTCGCTCCTGCGGGGACTGGGCTTTGATAGCCCTGTTGCAGGAGTTGTGCCGGGTTCAACGGCTTGATTTTGCTGGGGTTTGGCGGATGGGTGGTGCTGGTGGGAGGGCAAAGTGTGTGAGGGGTGTTGGCAGGCGGACAGTGCCTCGTCTGATCGAGCGCCGCACGCGCGGCGCTCGATCTCTGCTACGCAACAACGATCAAGGCAGGCATGAACCTGCCCTGTCCGTTACAACACCGGCTTGCGCGCCGCGCCACTGCGCCGCTTGGCCATCGCCGCCAGGCGCACTGCGACGTTCGCCGCACCGTATCCGGCATAGCCACCTTTGCGCTGGATGATCTCGAAGAAGAAGCGGTCCTCGAACGACTCGGTGTACACGTGGAACAGCTCGCCACCCTGGGCGTCACGGTCGTACAGCACGTTGTAGTACGCCAGTTCGCTGAGGAACTCGTCGTCGAAATCAAAACGCGCCGCCAAATCGTCGTAGTAGTTGAGCGGGATCTCCAGCAGAGGTACGCCCGCTTCCTTGGCGCGCGCCACTTCCTTGAAGATGTCTGCACAATCGAAGGCGATATGGTGCACGCCGGAGCCACGATAGCTGGACAACGCATGGGCAATCGCGGTGTTGCGGTTTTCCGAGATGTTCAGCGGCAAACGCAGGCTGCCGCACTGGCTGCGCAGGGCGCGGCTTTTTACCAGGCCGTAAGGGTCGGGCAGCACCACCTCGTCATCGGCGGCGAAGTCGAACAGACTCTTGTAGAACAGCACCCAGCTGTCCAGCGACTCGGCCGGCAGGGCCAGGGCCATGTGGTCGATGCGCTGCAGGCCGCCGGTGGCGGTGGCGGCCGGGTCCAGGCGGAAGTCGGTGTCGTACAACGACGGGCCTTCCTTGCCCTGCTCCACCAGGTAGATCAGGCTGCCGTCCGGGGCGCGCACGGCGGGCACTTCGCATTCATTGGGGCCGACCAGGCCGCGGAACGGCTGGCCGCGGAAGTCAGTGGCGCGTTGCAGCGCGGCGTGTTCGTCCTTGACCCGCAGCGCGGTGGCGCACAACGACGGGCCGTGGGCCTCGAAGAAGTTGTGGCCAAAGGAGTACGGCTCGGCATTGAGGACGATATTGATATCGTTCTGGCGCAGCAGGCGTACGTCTTTGCTGCGGTGCTTGCCGGCATCGGCAAAACCCAAGCGCTTGAGCCAGCCGCCCAAGCGCGCGCCGACGGCCTCGTCGACGGCAAATTCAAGGAACTCCACGCCATCATAGGCACTGGCGGCGGGCGGTGCGAACAGCACGCCCGGCTCGATGGCGGTGCCTTCCTGCTGCAGGCGCAGGCGGGTCTGCTCTTCGAGGTACAGCAGCGAACGCAGGCCATCGGCGGCGTTCTGCCGCGGTGGTGCGGCGCGGAAGCCGTCGTTGAAGATTTCCAGCGACAGCGGGCCGCGGTAGCCGGTGGCGAGAATCGGCGCGAGGAAACCGGCCAGGTCCATTTCACCCTGGCCTGGGAAGCAGCGGAAGTGGCGGCTCCACTCCAGCACGTCCATGGCCAGGATCGGCGCGTCGGCCATCTGCACGAAGAAGATCTTGTCGCCGGGGATGTCGCGGATCGCCGCCGGGTCACCCTTGAGCGACAGGGTGTGGAAGCTGTCGAGGATCACCCCCAGCGCCGGGTGGTCGGCCTGGCGCACCAGGTTCCACACTTGCTGGTAGGTGTTGACGTGGCGGCCCCAGGCCAAGGCTTCGTAGCCGATGCGCAGGCCGCGTTTGCCCGCGTGTTCGCCGAGCAGGCGCAGGTCGTCCACCAGCAGTTGTTCTTCGCCCAGCGCGTCGGCCTGCACGTTGCTGCACACCAGCACCAGGTCGGTGCCCAGCTCTTGCATCAGGTCGAACTTGCGCTCGGCGCGGTCGATGTTTTTTTGCAGGCGATCGCGGCGGCAGCCTTCGAAATCGCGAAACGGCTGGAACAGGGTGATGGCGATGCCCAGGTCGGCGCACATCTGCCGCACTTCGCGGGGGCTGCCGGCATAGTAGAGCAGATCATTCTCGAAGATCTCGACGCCGTCGAAACCGGCGGCGGCGATGGCTTCGAGCTTTTCCGGCAGGGTGCCGCTCAAGGACACGGTGGCTATCGAACGCTGCATGGTGGGGTTCCTTGTTATTGGAAAAGGCAACAAACCGAACCTCGACGGGTTCCTGGCATGTTCAATTATTCGCAGGTAAAGTCGCGCCAGCAATCACTTTGTACGGAACGGTTAGTTTTGCGTTCGATTACCGCACAAAACCCGTTTTGGCGAATTGATTCACTGCCACCCGTGGGCAACCATGGGATCAGACGCAGGCACACCGACCGCCCTTTTCTGCCCAGATAGCCGTTCGGCGCAGCCCGCGCATACAAGCCCAACGCCACGACATAATAAGTTCAATAAAACGGGTACCGACCTATGCAAACCTCAATCGCCTTGCAACCCGCACCTGCTCGTTCGTCCTCCCTTGGCAGACTCCGCCTGCGACCGTCCGTTCATTAAGCGCACCGAAAACTCCCGATAGCGATCGCACACCTACCGGCCGCCGCCCGACGGCGCCTGCTGTGCGGCGACCAACAAAAACAACGGAGACAACGATGGCCCACTCCAGCTCTCAAGCCAAGAAAGCGACCGCCAGCGGATGGATAGGCTCGGCACTCGAGTACTACGACTTTTTCATCTATGCCCAGGCTGCGGCACTGATTTTCCCGCAGATCTTCTTCCCCAATACCGACCCGAAAATGGCCATCATCGCTTCGCTGGCTACTTACGGCGTCGGCTACCTGGCCCGCCCGGTCGGCGCCTTCGTGCTCGGCCACTGGGGTGATACCCGCGGCCGCAAGAACGTCCTGCTGCTGTGCATGTTCCTGATGGGCCTGTCGACCATGGCCGTCGGCCTGTTGCCGACCTACCACGACATCGGCCTGCTCGCCCCCGCCTTGCTGGTCGTGCTGCGCCTGGTTCAGGGCTTTGCGGTGGCCGGTGAAATTTCCGGGGCCAGCTCGATGATCATGGAGCACGCACCGTTCGGCCGCCGCGGCTACTATGCGAGCTTTACCTTGCAGGGCGTGCAGGCCGGCCAGGTACTGGCGGCGGCGGTGTTCCTGCCACTGGCGTACTTCATGCCCAGCGAAGCCTTCAACGACTGGGGCTGGCGCATTCCGTTCCTGATGAGCGCGGTGGTGCTGATTGCAGGTTTCATCATCCGTAAGGAAGTGCACGAAACCCCGGCGTTCGTGAAGGAAGAGAAACAGGACAAAGTTGCCAAGTCGCCAATCAGCGAAGCCTTCCGCCACAGCTGGAAGCACATGGTGCTGGTGATGTTCATGGCGTTGATGAACGTGATCCCGGTTGTCGCCACCATCTTCGGTGCAGCCTACGCGGTGCAACCGGCCTACGGCATCGGCTTCGACAAGAGCGTGTACTTGTGGATACCGGTGGTGGGCAACATCGTTGCGGTGCTGGTGATCCCCTTTGTCGGCAACCTTTCCGACAAGATCGGCCGTCGCCCGACCATGATCGCCGGCTGCCTGGGCTCGGGCCTGCTGGCCTTCGTTTACCTGTATGCGATCAGCATTCAGAACGTGCCACTGGCCTTTGCGGCGTCCATCGTGATGTGGGGCATGGTCTACCAGGGCTACAACGCGGTGTTCCCAAGCTTTTACCCTGAGCTGTTCCATACCCGCTACCGCGTGTCGGCCATGGCCATCGCGCAGAACGTCGGTACCATGCTGACCGCCATGCTGCCTGCGCTGTTCGCCCTGGTGGCCCCGCCGGGTTCGGACAACATCCCGCTGGTGGTGGGTGGCCTGGCGTTCTTCATTACCTGCGTGTGTGCACTGGCGGCGTATATCGCGCCGGAGACGCATCGCCTGGCGATGGAAGATTTGGGGAACCCGCAGGCCAAGCCAATGGAGAAGGAAGCCTTTGAAGCGAGCCGCAAGGGTAGCTTTCAGGCTGTGAGCAACTGATAGACCGTGCGGGGCTGCCTTGCAGCCCATTCGCGGGGCAAGCCCGCTCCCACAGGCCATAGGGTTGCCTCAGTCTCTGTGGGAGCGGGCTTGCCCCGCGAATGGGCCGCATGGCGGCCCCAGCTGTTTCAACCTTTGATCACTTCCTGCATCCGCAACCACAGCTTCTCGACATGCTCACGCTCGGTGGGCAGCGCGCCAACCGACACCCGCACCATCCATCGCCCATTCAAGGTCGCCGGCGTGACATACGCGTCACCCGAAGCATTGAGCCGCTCCGCCCAGCCCTTGGTATGCGCATCCAGCGCTTCCCCTTCCAGCCCCGCAGGCCGATGCTGAATGCACAACGTTTGCAGCTGAACCGGCGCCAAAAGCTCCCAATCTGCCGCCCCCTCGACCTGCTCGGCCAACCAGCGGGCATTGGCCAAGTCACGGCGCAGTCGTTGCTGCAACGCCTCTACCCCCTCGCTACGCAACATGAACCACAACTTCAAGGCCCGGAAACGGCGGCCCAGCGGAATGCCCCAGTCACGCAGGTTCTTCACCTCGCCATCCACCGCCGACTGCAGGTAGCTGGGGTTGGTACTCATCACCCGGATCAAGTGTTGCGGGTCGCGCACGTAGTAGATCGAGCAATCGAAGGCCACGCCCAGCCACTTATGCGCGTTGACCACCACCGAATCGGCCAGCTCGATGCCGTCCCACATCCAGCGGCACTCGGGCAGGATCATCGCCGAACCGGCCATGGCCGAGTCGACGTGCAGCCATAGCCCGTGGGCCTGGGCGATTTCGCCGATCGGGCGCAGGGGGTCCAGCGCCGTCGTGGTCGTGGTGCCGGTGGTGGCGACTACCGCGCAGGGCTGGTTGCCGGCGGCAATGTCCTGCTCGATGGCGGCCTGCAGGGCGTCCGGGCGCATGGCGAATTGCTCGTCCGTGGCAATCAGGCGGATGTTCGCCCGGCCGAAGCCGGCCAGCAGCGCCGCCTTGTCTACCGAGCTGTGGGCGTGGGCGCTGACATATACGATCAGCGGCTTGGGCTCTGCCTGCAGGCCACCGCGCACCAGCGCGTAATCGCTGGTGCGTTCACGGGCACTGATGAGCGCCACCAAGGTACTGGTGGAGGCGGTGTCCTGGATTACCCCGCTCCACTGTGCAGACAGGCCCAGCAGCTGGCGCAGCCAGTCGAGGGTCGTTTCCTCCAGTTCGCTCAGCGCCGGGCTGGACTGCCACGACAGGCCGAGTACCCCCAGGCCGGTGCTGAGGAAATCGCCGAGCACCGACGACAAGGTGCCGTTGGAGGGGAAGTAGCCGTAGAAGTCCGGGTGCTGCCAGTGCGACAAGCCAGGCATGATCAGCGTGTTGACGTCGTCGAGAATCGCTTCGAATGGCTCGCCCTGCTGCGGGGCACCTGCCGGCAAGGCGGCCTTCAGGTAGCCGGGTTCGACCTGGGCCATGACCGGGCGCTCGCCGACTGTCTGGCGGTAGTCGGCGATCAGGTCGATCAGTTGGTGGCCGTACTGGCGAAATTGTTCTGGGGTCACGCGCGGTCTCCTGTGGGCGGGCTTGTGGCCACAGTCTAGGCGCCTGCTACCCGCCGAATAACCCCGCTTCGCGCATACCTGCTATGGCAAACCCGCATGCCCGCCCTGCACACCAAATTGCGATTGGCGCCATAGCTCGAACACCCGGTTGCGCAGCCAGCGGTGCTCGGCCGACGCCTGCAGGCGCTGGTGCCATACCACCCAGTAGCGCTGGGTGTGTTCGACAAAGCCCAGCGGCCGCCAGGCCAGGTCATGCAGGCGGCACAGCTGGCGGGCGATGTGCTCCGGCACGGTGGCCAGCGCCTGGCTGTTGGCGATCACCTGCACGGTGGCGGAAAAGAACGGCACCTCCAGGCTGACCCGCCGCTGCAGGCCTTGGGCGCGCAGGTGGCGGTCGATGAAACTGTCCTTGTCGCCACCGCCGGAGATGCGCACGTGCTTGAAGGCAAGGTAATCGCCCTGGCTCAGTGCTTCACTAGCTGCCAGCGGGTGCTCCCCTCGCATCAGGCACACCGCACGGTCTTCGCCGAGCAGGCGACCGTGCAGGTTGGGCGGCGACTCGTCGAACAGGGTGGTGGCGAGGTCGATCTCGCCACTGGCGAGCAAGGCGTACTGGCCCGCCTGCCAGGTGCGGTATTCGATGCAGACGCCGGGGGCTTCCTGCTCCAGCGCAGCCACGAGCAGCGGCAGCATGTGTTCGGCAACGTAATCGGAAGCGGCCAGGCAGAAGCGCCGCTCGCAGCGGGCCGGGTCGAAGGCGGCGGGTTGGCGCAGGGCCTGGAGCTCTTCGAGCACCTGGCGCAGCGGTTCGACCAGGGCTTCGGCGTATTCGCTGAGCACGTAGCCGCGGCCTTGGCGTACCAGCAGCGGGTCGTCGAAGCCTTCGCGCAGGTGAGCGAGTTGGCGGCTCAGGGCCGACTGGCTGACGCCCAGGCGCTCGGCGGCGTGGCTGAGGTTCTTGAGCTGCAGCAGGCAATCGAGGGTGCGCAGGTGGGCGAGGCTCAGGGAGGCGAAGGTTGGGTTCATCAGGCGCGCCTTTGTTGTATTCACCGGCCCCATCGCGGGCAAGCCCGCTCCTACAGGAATACGCGCTCCTCTGTGGGACCCGGCTTGCCGGCGATTGGGCCGCAAAGCGGCCCCGGCGTTTAGCCGGTCAAACCAACGTAGACGTTCTGCACATCATCGTTCTCGTCGATCGCCTCCAGGAACGCCTCGACCTCAGCCAGTGCTTCAGCACTCAGGCTGGCAGCACTCACCGGGTTTTTCGGGGTGTAACCGATCTTCGCCGCAGTGACGGTAAAGCCGTGCTCTGGCAGGGCCTTCTGCACAGCATCGAGGTCGGTGGTGTCGGTGATGAACAGGGTCGAGCCCTCTTCTTCACCTTCTTCGAAGTCCTGAGCACCCGCCTCGATTGCCGCCATTTCCGGATCGGCATCAGCGCTTGCCGGGGTCGCTTCGATCAGGCCGACGTGGTTGAAGTCCCACGCCACCGAACCGCTGGCACCCAGCTGGCCCTTGCGGAACAGCACACGAATTTGCGCAACGGTGCGGTTGACGTTGTCGGTCAGGCACTCGACGATCAGCGGCACCTGGTGCGGCGCGAAGCCTTCGTAGCTCACCGCGTGGTACTGCACGGCATCGCCGTCCAGGCCAGCACCCTTGCGGATCGCACGGTCCAGGGTCTCGCGGGTCATCGAGGCCTTCTTGGCCTGCACGATGGCCAGGCGCAGGCGCGGGTTCATGTCGGGATCGGCGCCCGACTTGGCTGCGATCTGGATTTCCTTGGACAGCTTGCCCATGATCTTGCCCTTGGCATTGGCAGCTGTTTCTCTATGTTTGGCTTTCCACTGTGCGCCCATGTCGACTCTCTTGTTTCAGCGGCCGGTTCAGGAAGCGACCGGCCAAAAGTGGGAGCAGTTTATACGCCCTCGCGCCTGTGATCGACAAGAAATCTCACGCCTTGTCGGCCTTGCCCGCAGCCGCCGCGAAGCGCGCCAGGCGCACGTCCAGGTGGCGCGGCCGCAGCCCGCGGTCTTCGGCCCGCTCCTTGCGGCGGATGGCGTTGCGCACCATCAGCGACCCCAGGTAACGGATCGGCTCCGGCGGGAACAGCCCCAGCGGGCCCTTGACCAGCGGCGAGCGGGTCCATGGGTTGTCCAGGCCCAGCGCCAGCGACGATAGGATCTGGCCGCCCATGTGGCACGGGCCTACCCCACTGCCGGAGTAGCCAAAGCCGTAGAACACATTGCCCTGCCCGTCCAGCCGGCCAAAGAACGGCAACCCTGTTACCGAGCGGTCCGACGGGCCGTTCCAGCTGGCCGCCAGCGGCACATCGGCCAATGCCGGGAAAAACTCACCCAGGGTTTCGCGCAGCAGCGGCCGGTATGGCGAGGGCTGGTCGAATACCGGCAGCATGCGCCCGCCATAGGCGAAGGTGTTGCCGCCCTTGCCGAGCATCAGGCGCCCATCGGAGGTGTTGTGGTAGTAGTGCACGAAGATCCGCGAGTCGAGCACGCTGATGCCGTTGTTCAAGCCAATCTCGCGCAACAGCTCGGGGCACGGCTCGGTGATGATCATGTCGCTGGAGACGATCGCCACACTGCGCTCGAACTGCGGGAAGGCGCGTGCCATCCAGGCATTCAGCCCCAGCACCACGCGGTCGGCGCGCACCGTGCCATGGGCCGTGCGCACCTGCACCGGCGCGCCGTGCTCAAGGCCGGTCATCGCGGTACCTTCATGAATACGCACCCCGCGCTGCAACGCTACGCGGCGTAGGCCGCGCACCAGCCGCCCGGGCTGCACGGTGGCAGCCGCGGGTGAGAACCAGCCTTCCAGGTGCCGCGCCGAACCTGCCTGGCGCTGCACCTCGTCCAGCGCCAGGCGCTCGAACGAATTGATCCCCTTCTGCGCCAGCGCCGCGATCACCGCATCGGTGGCACCGACCTGCGCCTGGTTGGTGGCGGTATACAGGGTGCCGTCCAGGCGGTAATCGCAGTCGATGCCATTGGCGGCGCAAAACTCGCCGATGGCGCCGATGCTGCGCTCCGACTCACGCACCAGGCGCACCGCTTCGGCCGCCCCGAACAAGCGTTCAAGGGTGAAGTACTTGGCCGACCAGGACAACGCACAGCCGCCATTGCGCCCGCTGGCACCCGCACCGCAGATGTCCGCCTCGATCAGCAGCACGTCCAGTGCCGGCACTGCCTCCTTGAGCATCAGCGCGGTCCACAGGCCGGTGTAGCCACCGCCGACGATGCACACATCGCAGCGGGCATCGCCTTGCAGCGGCGGGCACACCGCGTCCTGTTCCGAAGCCAGGGCCTGTTGCAGCCAGAAGGGTCTCATTCGCTCACGTTCCTTTAAGTGCGCAGTGGCTTGATCGCCATGCTGGTATTGGGTGCCACGTCATTGGCATGGGCGACGCTGGCCGGGCGGCTGTTCCAGTGCGGCAGCAGCACCAGGGCCGAGAACAACGCGCAGCCCGCGAACACGATGAACACCGTGACGCTGTCGAAATAGCCGGGCAGCAAGCCGCCGAGCACCGCGCCTACCGAACCGCAGCCGTTGACGAAACCGGCCGCCGTGGCGCCGGCCTTGGCCGTGCCGAAATCGATCGCCGCCGCACCGCTGATCATCGAGTCCGGCCCGTACAGGGTCAGGCCCATGACGAACAGCAGGCCCACCACCATGACGATGCTGCCGGAGTGCATGGCGGCCATGAACAGCGCCAGGGTCACGGTCAGCAGCAGCAGGCTGATCACGCAGGCCGGCATACGCCGGGCGCCGAACAGCTTGTCCGAGGCCAGGCCGATGATGATCGGGCCCAGCAAGCCGGCCAGTTCGAAGGCGGTGGGGATGATCGCCGCGCCGACCTTGCCCACCGAGGGCATCTGCTCGAAGACGATCACCGGGCCCCACAGCAGAATGGCGTAGCGCGCCGGCTTGAGCAGGAAGTACGCCAGGCCCAGGGTGAGCACCGTGCGGTTGCGCAGGATCTCGCGCAACGGCGCCCAGACGCTGCACAGGTTGCCGGCCGGCGCCATGCTCTGCGGCTCGGGCTCAACTGCTGGCAACCCGACGTCCTCGGGCTTGTTGCGCTGCAGGAAGAAGAACAGCACCGCCACCGCGGCCACGACCACGGCACTGGAGAAAAACGCCGCGTGCCAGCTACCGACCAGGGTATAGGCCCACCAGCCGGCAAACGGCGAGGCGACAAGGCCACCGAAGGCGTAGCACGAACTCCACAACCCCAACACCCGCCCGCGTTGCGAGGCCGGGAAGAAGCTGCCGATGTTCTTGCACAGCCCGGCCCAGCCGGTGGACTGCGCCAGGCCCTGGATCAGCATGCAGGTTGCGAAGATCGGGAACGTCGCATAGCTGCCCATCACCACCGCCGCTGCTGCCGAAATCAGCAGCCCGCCCAGCACCACCACACGCGGGCCGAAGCGGTCGGCAAGCATGCCCCAGGTGAACTGGCCCACGGCGTAGGCAGCCAGGTAGATGGCGTCGAGGTTGGCCATGGCGGCCTTGTCGAGCATGAATGTCGGGTCTTCACCGATACCGAGCTTGGCTACCGAAAACGCCTTGCGGGTGAAGTAGAAGGCGGCGTAGGCCAGCCAGGTAATGGCGAAAATCTGGATACGCCAGCGTTTGAACGCGGCTAGGGATTGGTTCATGTTGACTCTGACCTCTTGCTCAAGTGTGCCGGCAGATTGTTAAAAAACGCCTGTCTTGTTCTTGTGTTGCGCACTGCATGACGTGGGCTCGTCATTGGTCAGATGGCGCAGTTGCATGCGCCATGGCCCGGACCGCTTGGGCGGTGTTGGGTTGAGAGCTATGGAAACAGTTGCAGACTGATAAATAAAATCGATTTATCGTATTACACACATAAGCTCAGCTTGTTACTGGAGTCGTCATGTCGGTGTCCCATGCTCAATTGAAGGCCTTCCACGCGGTGGCCGTGCACGGCAGCTTCACCCGCGCCGCGCAGAAACTGTTTCTCACCCAGCCGGCGGTGTCTGACCAGGTGCGCAAGCTTGAGGAGCGCTTTGGCGTATTGCTGTTCCAACGCAACAAGCGTTCGGTGCAATTGACCGACCTCGGTGAACGGCTGCTGGGCATCAGCCAACGCCTGTTCGCCTGCGAAGCCGAAGCCCAGGAACTGTTGCACGACTCCCGTGCCCTGCACACCGGCAGCCTGGTGCTGGCGGTGGATGCGCCAGTGCACGTGCTGCCCCAGATCGCGCGCTTTTGCCAGCGCTACCCGGGCATCCAGGTCAAGGTCGAGACCGGCAACACCGATGAATCCCTGGCCCGGCTGTTCAGTTACCAGGCCGACCTCGCCCTGCTGGGGCGCGATGTGGATGATGAGCGTCTGTACTGCGTGCCCTTGCGCCGCGACCCGATGGTGGCGTTCGTCTCGCACAACCATCCTTGGGCCAGCCGGGGCTCGATCAGCCTGGCAGACCTGGACGACACCCCGCTGGTGCTGCGCGAACCGGGCTCGGTGACGCGGCAGACGCTGGAGGAAGAGATGCAGCGTGCCGGGCTACGGATTCGCCCGGCGATCCAGGTCGAGGGCCGCGAGGCTGCGCGCGAGGCCGTGGTGGTGGGGATTGGCGTGGGGGTGGTGTCGGCGGCCGAGTTCGGCGCGGATGCGAGGGTCTGTGCGCTGCCGATTGTCGATTGCCAGCGCCACCTGACCGAGACGCTGGTGTGCCTGAGCGAGCAGCGAACGCGGCGGGTGGTGGCGACGTTCTTGCAGATGGTCCAGGAAGAATTGTAGGCGCGGCGCTGCGGCGATCCGACTTGCCGGCGAAGGGGCGAGCACTGCGAACACAGGTATGCTGGCAATATCCCAACCTCAGATGCGCAGCCCATGCTCTCTCGCCTAGCCGCCGACGCCCTGGTCCTGCTACACCTGGCCTTCATCCTGCTGGTGCTGTTCGGTGGCCTGCTGGTGCTCAGATGGCGCCCCGCCCTGCTCGTCCACCTGCCCGCCCTGGCCTGGGGCCTGGCGGTGGAGGGCCTGCACCTGGAGTGCCCGCTGACCGACTGGGAAAACCGCATGCGCTTCGCCGCAGGCGATGCCGGCTACCACGGCGGTTTCGTCGAGCACTACATCTGGCCGCTGATCTACCCGGCCGGGCTGACGCCGCAGATCCAATGGCTGCTGGGCGGCGTCGTGCTGCTGGTCAACCTCGGCGTCTACGGTTACGTGATCTGGCGCTGGCGTCGCAACTAGCGGGTAGCGATCACGAACAGCCGCGGGAACGGCAGCAGCACCTTGCCATCGGTGGCCGGCGGGTAGTCGTGCTGCATGGCCTGCAGGTACATCTGCAGAAAGTCCGCCTGCTCATCTTGGTCAAGCCTGGCCAGATACGGCCGCAGGGCCGAGCCCTTGAACCACTCCACCACCGCCTCGGCGCCGCCCGGCAGCGGGTGGTGATAAGTGGTGCGCCACACATCCACCCGCGAACACAGCGGGCTGAGCAGGTCGTAGTAGAACGCCGCGTTATGCCGCGGCGGCAAGCTGAAGTCGGCAAACTTGTCGGCCCAGCGGCCGCGACCGGCTATCTCGCGCAGTTGCCGGTGGGCCGGTTCGTCGAGGTTGTCCGGCGTTTGCACGGCCAGGCTCCCCCCTTCGCTCAGCTGGCGCACCAGGTGCGGGTACAGCGAGCCATGGTCGGGCACCCACTGCAGCGAAGCATTGGCGAGGATCAGGTCTTGCGCTTCGGGCGCGGTCCAGGTGGCGATCTCGGCGATGTCGCAGCGCACCCGCGGGATCCGCAGGCGCTGCCGCGCACGCGCCTTGTCGATCATGTCCGGGTCGCTGTCCAGCGCAGTCACCTGGGCATCAGGGTGGCGCTGCAGCAGCACCTCGGTGGAATTGCCCGGGCCACAACCCAGGTCGGTGGCATGGCGCACCGGACGCGGCGGCACAGCGGCCAGCAAATCGCGCACGGCGCGGGTGCGTTCATCTTCGAACAGGGAATACTGGGTGGCGGACCAGGCCATGGGGGGCTCCTTTTGGCGGGCGATGTGCTCAGCATAAGCCATGTGCCAGCCATCAGGGGCCGTTTGCCACAATCAGAAATCCCAGCGCGTGGTCAGCATGACGTTGCGCGGCTCACCGTAGTAGCCGCTGTAGAACGTGGTATCCAGCGCACTCAGGTACTTCTTGTCGAACAGGTTGTTGACGTTGAGGGTGCTCGAGAGCTGCTCGGTGAACTGGTAGCGCCCCATCAGGTTGAACACCGCGAACTGCCCTTGCCTGGCCTTGACCGTCTTGCCCAGGTCCACCGGCGCCGCCGTGAAGTGGGTGCCGCTCTGCCAGTTCATGCCGCCACCTACGGTCAGCCGCTCCAGCTCGCCCGGCAGGCGGTACGTGGTCCACAGCTTGACCATGTTGGCCGGGGACACCGTGTTCACCCGCTCACCATCAGCGTCCTTGGTGATGCTGTGGTTGTAACTGGCGCTCAGGTTCCAGCCGGGTTGCAACTCGCCGGTGGCTTCTACTTCGAAGCCGCGAGTGGTGGCACCGGAAATCGCCCGATAGGCCGAGGTGGTGGTGCCGGGCACGACTTTGCCCGGGTCGACTTCGGCCAGGTTGTCCTGCTTGATCTCGAAGGCGGCAATGCTGGTGTCGAGGCGCCCGCCGAAGTACGTACTTTTCAGGCCGACCTCGTAGTTGTCACCCTCACGCGGGTCGAGGGTACTGCCGGTGGCATCACGCACCGTCTGCGGCTTGAAGATGCTGGTATAGCTGGCGTAGACCGAGTGGATACCGTCGAGGTCATAGACGATGCCGGCATAGGGCGTGACCACCCCGCTCTCACGGTTGGCTGTAACCCGGTTCAACGCAGGGCTGACCACGTACTCGAGATCGTAACGGTAACGGTAGTTGCTGACGCGGGTGCCGAGTATTACCGACAGGTCATCGGTAGGCCGTAATCGAGTGGCCAGGTAGGTGCCCGTCTGATAAATGCTGGTATCACCGTCGTACAGCTTGCCGACGCCGGTGTTTGGCTCGGTGGTGTAGTTATCCCAGGTGAAGAAGTTGACGCGATTGCCTTCGATCGACGTACCACGCAACGGGTCGTGGTGATTTTCATAACGGGAGAAGTTGTAACCCAGTACCAGCTCATGTTCACGGCCAAAGGCCTGGAACGGCCCTTTGAGCTGGGCATCGACGCCGACCTGTTTCTGCCAGGTGCTGCCGGCACCGCCATACAAGCGCACGCCCTGCCCGGTCTGCTTGTCAGGGAAGCCCCAACTGGCGGTGGCCAGGCGGTAGTCCTCGCGATTGATGTACATCTGGTTGACGGCAACGCGCAGGCTCCAGTCATGGCCCAGTTGCTGCTCGAGGCTGGCGAAGGTATTCAGCACGTCCTGCGGGTTGCTGCTCCAGCGCGCAGCGCTGTTGGTCGAGCGCGAAAAATCGGTCTGCTCGCCGTTGCTGTAGAACAGTGGGAACGCCACCGACGACGAACCTTGGGGCTCGTTCTTCTGATAGTCGGCGCCTACGGTGAACAAGGTGGTGTCGCTCAGGTCGGCTTCGAGGATGCCGTAGAACACCTGTTTTTCCTGGTGATAGTGGTCGACGAAGCTGTCGCTCTGCTGGTAGGCCGCGACCATTCGCCCACGCACATTGCCCGTTGGTGTCAGCGGCCCCGAAAGGTCGACTTCGGTACGGTATTTGTTCCACGACCCCAGCCCGGCACTGACATGCCCCTTGAACTCTGCAGTCGGGCGCTTGCGTACCAAGTTGATGGTGGCGGACGGATCGCCGGCGCCGGTCAGCAGGCCGGTTGCACCGCGCAGCACTTCAACGTGGTCGTAAACGGCCATGTCAGCCAGGCTCTGGGCCGACACCTGGCTGACGATGTCGAGGGTGGTCGGGATACCGTCGAACTGGAAATTATCGACCGAATATCCGCGCGAATAAATATTGAAGCGCTCGCTGCCCAGGCTCTGCACCGACAAGCCCGGTGTTTGTTGCAACACCTCGGTCAGGCCGTTGAGGCCCTGATCGTCCATACGTTGACGGGTGACCACACTGATCGACTGCGGCGTTTCGCGCAGCGAGAGGTCCAGGCCGGTACCGCTGCGGGTCGAACCCAGGGTGTAGGCCCCGCTACCCTCCGTGATGTTGCCGAACAACTGGCCGTCGACGTTGGTGGCGCCAAGCTCCAGCGCAGTCCCGCTGGCAGCGCTGCCGATCAAGTAGCCGTCACCGACACGCTGCACCTGCAGTGTGCTACCCGTCAGAAGTCGCTGCAGGGCCTGCTCGACGGTCATACGCCCTTGTACGGCACGGGCCTGGAGGGCTTGAGCGGCGTCGGTGGCAAACAGGATGCGCGTGCCCGTCTGCCGCGCCAGTTCATTGAGCGAGCGGTCCAGGCGTTGCGCCGGGATATCCACGGTGAAGGTGGCGTCCTGCGCCTGCACGGCAGCACTGGCCATCAGGCATCCGGCCAACAGCGCCAACGGTGAAAAAGCGTTGTTCATGTGTTCCCCATACCAACGATTCGAGTGACTTCATGGGGATGGCGGTTGGCCATGGAGGAAAGTTGATGTGCACTTGCAAATAATTATTGGTTGCCTGTGCTGGCCCTATCGCCGGCAAGCCGGCTCCCACAACCGTAGCGCCGCGCCTACTTTGATAGCCGGCTTGCCGGCAATGAGGCCGGTACAGGCGATCAATCTTTCCGGCCGATTGTCAGGCCGCCGTCCACACCGCGCACCGTGGTCACCGGCAACACGGCCGGCAACTGCTCGAGCAATGCCCGCACCTGCCGGCTATCGAACTCACCTGACAGCCGCAGCCCGCCGGTACGCTCATCCGCCAACCGCAACGGCTGTTCACTGTAGCGCTGCAAGTCGACGACCGCTTCGCGCAGCGGCGTGCCATCGAAGCGCAGCACCGACTGCCGCCAGCCGTCCAGCGCTACGCTGTCCACCTGCTGCACTTCACTCAACTCGGCAACCGAAGCCAGCACCTGCTGGTTAGCCTGCAGCGGCTGCACCTCCCCGCGACCGTTACTGACTTCGACCTCCCCTTGCAGCACCCCCACCCGCACCCCGCGCACATCGCTGCGTACATCGAACACTGTACCGATGTCGCGCACGGTTACGCCCTGGCTACGCACAATGAACGGCGCATCGGCATGCACCACAAAGAACCTGGCCTGCCCTTCCACCAGCTCCAGCTGACGGCTGCGCAGGCGGCGCTCTATACGCAGGTGGCTGCCGGAGTCGAGCAGCACCTGGCTGCCATCGGCCAGTTGGATTTCACGCTGCGCGCCAATGGCCACCAGCACCTGCTCGGTGCGCCAAGCCGGGTCCAGCCACCACACAGTGCCTGCCAGCAGCAAGGCCAGGGCGGTCGAGGCTGCGGCCTTGCGCCCTTTGCGCTGCCGCGCGGTCATGGCCTTGGCCTCGGCCAGCAGCACCTCGCGTGAAGCCACTCGCTCGCGCAAGGCTGCGCTGAAGGGTTCCAGTAGGTCGGCCTGCTGTTTCGCGGCTGTTTTGTCCTGGCTCATGCCTGGCCCTCGCCACGCAGGCGGCGCGCGGGTTCCCAACGGCTGATGATGGCGCGCATTGCGCGGTTGAAGTGCTGGGTCACCATGTTGGTCGAGATCTCCAGTTCCTCGGCAATGTCACGCTGGGCCATGCCGTGGATACGGTGCAGCAGGAACACCTGACGCTGGCGCGCTGGCAGCCCTTCGATGATCGCCAGCAAGGCATGCAATTGCTGCTCGAAATCCAATGCCTGTGCGCCGTCCCAGGTATCCAGCGCAGGCTCTTCGGTGCTGGCGGTGGCCAGGTGTGCGGCGCGAATCGACTCGGCGCGGATGCGGTCGATGGCGCGGTTGAAGGTGACCTTGCGCAGAAAAGCCAAGGGCAACGACACCCGTTCGCGGGGAGGCTTGTCGAGGATCTGCAGGTATACGTCGTGGACCAGATCACGGGCGAAGTGACGATCGCGAAAACGCTGCCTGATGAACTTGACCAGGTCGTCGTAATGCAGTGCCAGGGTGTCGAGCAATTGCTGATTGGGCGGGGTATCGGACATGACAGCACAAACGTCCAGGTGATAATGCTTCGCATTGTAGTGTGAGATTACCGGTGTTGTCTTCACCGGCATCAGGGCCGGAACTGACGGGCTAAGCTTGGAGTCAGTTCAACTATGCGCATGCCCATGAAAACATTCCTGGCCCTCGCCCTGCTGGCCCTGATCGCCGCCGCCGCCCTCCTCGGCTCGCCGTGGATGAACGGGCGCTTCCACATGCCTTCAGACAAAACCCCGGCCCAGCAACGCGAAACGGCCGGGTCCCCAAGGGAGCCGGCCGTTTCCAAGCAGCACTAGTGCTTAGTGTTGCTTGGCGCTACGAATCTGATGCACCACACCCATGGCCACCACGATGGCCGCAGCGATGCCGGTGGAGATCACCAGGATCTGGTAGTCAGGCATGAAGGCCATGGTGACCAGCGCGGCGACGATGAAGGCGATCACCAGGTAGGTGAGCCACGGGAACAGCCACATCTTCAGGCGTACTTCCTTGCCCTCGGCGATCAGCTTGCGGCGCATGCGCAGCTGCGAGAAGGCGATCACCAGGTACACCAGCAGGGCGATCATGCCGGTGGTGTTCATCAGGGTGTCCAGCACGTCTTTCGGGCGCAGGGTTTCGCTGAAGTTGATCAGCGCGCAAACCACAGCCACCGCGCACGAACCGATGATCGCGTACACCGGTACGCCGGTGCCGGCGCGGGTGATCTTGAAGAACGACGGTGCGTCGCCACGCTGGGCCAGGGAGAACAGCATCCGCGAAGCGGTGTAGTGGCCGGAGATCAGGCAGCTGCTCACCGAGGTCAGTACCACGAAGTTCATCAGCAGCTCGGCATACGGCACGCCCAGCAGTTCCAGGGTACGGCGGTAGGCGCCGTAGCCGGAGACGCCCAACTGCGGGTCGTTCCACGGTACCAGGCAGACGATCAGGAAGATCGAACCGACGTAGAACAGGCACACACGCCATACCACCGAGTTGGTGGCCTTGACGATCTGGGTGGCCGGGTCTTTGGCTTCGGAAGCCGCGATGGTGACGATTTCGGCGCCGAGGAAGGCGAACATCACCCCAAGCAACGCACCAATGACCGTGGTAATGCCATTGGGCATGAAGCCTTCGGCGGTCAGGTGGGTGATGCCCCGCACTTCACCGAACTGCCAGACGTTCATGACCGCCGCGGTACATACGATCAGGAAGCAGACAATCGCAATCACCTTGATCAGCGCGAACCAGAATTCGAATTCACCGTAGTGCTTGACGTTGAAGAAGTTCACGGTAATCAGCAACAGGGTCGTGGCCAGCACGAACACGTTGACGCTCACGTCTGGGAAGAAGCCATGCAGGATCTTGCCCGCCACGTACGCTTCCCAGGCCATCAGGATGACCCAGTACCACCAGTACAGCCAGCCGATGGTGAAACCGGCCCAACGGCCAATCGCGCGGTCGGCGTAGGTAGAGAACGAGCCGGTGTCGGGCGAGGACGTCGCCATCTCACCGAGCATGCGCATGATCAATACCACCAGGATGCCGCCGGCAAGGTACGCCAGGACAGCAGCCGGGCCGGCGCTGTGGATCACGCTGCCGGAACCGACGAACAAGGCGCCGCCGATAACCCCGGCGATCGACATCATCGTCAGGTGGCGCGACTTGAGCGAGGCACTGAGCTTGCTCTCGTGCTCACCTTTCGCGGTGGTGGTTGTGGATGTTGCTCCCATCAGTTGTGTACCCCGTGCTTCTTTTTATCCAAGGAAATGCGTGAAGCCATGATGGCGATCGGCTTCACCTGTACATCAGCGCTAATGCGGGCAGGAAGGTGTGCGCAAACACACGCAGGCCATCCCTGGCGGCCTGCTTGCACACCCGAAGGTTTGCCCTTCGGGCGAACTGAACATGCTTTATCTGGCGATATCTGACACCTAATGTAAAAATGTCCGACAGATAGAGCCATGCACAGTGGCATGAATCTCGCACTGCACTGTACAGGCCGCCGATGCAATACACCCTGCAGGCGCCAGGCGATACGCACCCTCAAGGCCCCCGAATGCTCGAATTACATCCAGACTCCTCAACCCCGTTGGTCAACCAGATCATCGACGGGCTGCGTGAGCTGATCGACAACCAGACCCTCAAGCCAGGCGCCAAGGTCCCGTCGATCCGCGCGTTCGCCGCGACCTATTCGGTGAGCACCTTCACCGTGGTCGAGGCTTACGATCGCCTGGTGGCTCAGGGGCTGCTGGTGAGCAAGGGCAATGCCGGGTTCTTCGTCAACCGCGCGGTGGCCGAGTTGCTGGACACACACACCGCCGAGGCTGACGCCAGTCGACCATCGTTCAACTCCGAATGGTACCTGCAGCAGATCTTCGAAACCCGCCAGCTGCCGTTCAAGCCAGGTTGCGGCTGGCTGCCCAACGACTGGATGTACGAAGAAGGCCTGCGCCGTGGTTTGCGCCAGGTGGCCGGCAGCCCGCTGGAGCTTTCCGGCTACGGCGACCCTATGGGCCTGCCGGAGCTGCGCGCGCTGACTGCGCAGAACCTGCAGCAAGAGCTGTCGATCGTCGCCAATACGGCGCAGTTGATGCTGACCCACGGCGCCAGCCAGGCACTCGACCTCGCCGTGCGCACGCTGGTGCGCCCAGGTGACGTGGTGCTGGTGGACGACCCCGGTTACCCCAACCTGATGAGCATCCTGCGTACCCAGGGCGCCACCCTGATCGGCGTGCCGCGCACCCCGAACGGCTACGACCTCAACCACCTGGAGCAACTGCTGGCGCATCACCGCCCGACCGCTTTTTTCACCCAGCCGCACCTGCACAGCCCGACCTGCTCGCGCACCCCGTTGCCGCAGCTGCACCGCCTGCTGCAACTGGCCAGCCAGCACGGCTTCCGCCTGGTGGAGAACAACCTGTACGCCGACATGGTCGCCGAGCCACAGCCGTGCCTGGCCAGCCTCGACCATCTGCAGCAGGTGATGTATGTGGGCAGTTATTCCAAGAGCATCTCGCCCAACGTACGGGTCGGCTACCTGCTGGCCAACCCGGCGCTTTCGCAGAAGTTGTTGCACCTGAAGATGCGCTCGGGCCTGACCACCTCGCAGGTGATGGAGCGCGTGGTGTACGCCGCGATCATCGACGGCCGCTGGCGCAAGCACCTCAAACGCCTGCGCCAGCGCCTGGCCGAGGCGCACCAGGACGTTGGCCGTCACCTGCATCGTCTCGGCTTCGAGCTGTTCACCGAGTCGGACGAAGGCATGTACATCTGGACCCGCCACCCGGCCATCCCCGACAGCGCCGCGCTGCTGGACGATGCGCTGGAGAAAGGCATCATGCTTGGGCCCGGGCAGTTGTTCATGGTGGATGCCAAGCCGACCGGGTGGATGCGGTTCAACGTGGCGTTCAGTACGGACCCGGCGATGTGGGAGTTGCTGGAGAAGGTGTTGGTGAAGCATGTGCGGCGGGCGGGGGTTTAAGGCGCTCCCCGATGCATCTTCGGCGCCTGTGAGATCGAGCGCCGCCCAACAAATCAAGAAACTACTCGCACCTGTTATTTTTGCCAGTTACCCGTAATCAAGACCGTAGGCGATAATTGTAGGTATATCCAAGCATGCTATCGGCGGGGAGTAGACTATGAATGCAATGTGTTCCGGAGCTGGCTGGCAGGCCTATGACGCATACGGCTATCGAAACATTACTACCTGGCCAACTGGATTATTGGGCTTCAACGGCGAGCTTCTTTCTACTGCAACAGGGTGTTACGCCCTCGGAAATGGACACCGGCTATACAACCCCCGTCTGATGCGTTTCATCAGCCCTGACGCACTAAGCCCTTTTAACCGCGGAGGCTTAAACTGCTATGCTTACTGCATCAACGACCCCATTAACTCAAAAGACCCTAGCGGTAAATACCGACTCAAGACTATCGTTACTAAAATCCTGGCAATCATTAGATTCAAACTACCCCTAAAGCCTAGAAAAGCAATAACAAGCGAGTGGAAAACCCTAACTAACCTCGAACCTGAAAAACTGGCAAATGATAGGTGGGACGCTGAAGATTTAATATCCCGCGGAAAAGCTCACTTCACCCTAGCAAAAGGTCCAGGAAGCTTGGAGAGGATCCCCGAAGCGGATTCAAAAAACAAATTTGTCTTTACTCGAGACAACGATTTTTTGATCGGCAGCTACAACATCGAAGACGGACACCTAAGCCACGCCAGCATAGCCGAACTGGGACAACACGCACTCGGCAGACGCCTCGAAGTTATCAGCGCAGGATACATAATCAGAGCGGGAAGAGATTTTATCCTAACCAATCAATCTGGCCACTTTAGAACTTCAATGGAACAGTTGAAACCGGCCATGTACTACCTTGAAAGCTTAGGGGTAAACGTAAGGTATGGGTGGTAGTACTTCTGAAAGGATTACATCCTTGTCCATAGCATCGAACAGTATCAGAGACGCCGTTAGAGACAACTCAACTACCGGCGTGCAGCACTTATCGCCAACCCACCCTGTTCGCGAAGAAGGCTTTCGCATCTCCCCGGGTGCCCGTCACGGCATGTTCAGCGCCTGTGAGATCGAGCGCCGCCCGCGCGGCGCATCGCGGGCAAGCCCGCTCCTACATTTGTTGCAACGTGCCATGGCCTGATGGGCCATAGTTGTCAGCCTTGTTGGCACGACGCGATTTTTCGGCTGGCGCTGCCGCCGCTCCGCCTGTCTTCAGTCATGCGCCAAGGCAAAAAACGCCCGCGCATTCGCCTCCAGACTCTCCAGGTGATACCCCCCTTCCTGCACAATCACACACGGCAACCGCAACGCCCGGATCCGCTCACCCAACGCCGCAAACCCTTCGGTCGTCACCGCCACCTTGCTTTGCGGGTCGAGCTCATAGATATCGAACCCCAGCGACAGCACCAGCACCTCGGCGCCAAAGTCCTTCACCGCCCTCAGCGCAACCTCCAGCTGGCTCATGAAATCCGCCTCGCTGGCGCCATGGGCCATCGGCAGGTTGAGGTTGTAGCCTTCCCCCGCGCCGCTGCCGCGTTCGTCCTCGAACCCGGCAACGCCTGGGTAGAAGTTTGTCGGATCGCCATGGGTGGAGACGTACAGGACATCGTTGCGCTCGTAGAAGATCTCCTGAATGCCCTGCCCGTGGTGCATGTCGGTGTCGAGGATGGCCACCCGGCGGTAGCGGCTGCGCAGGGCCTGGGCGGCGACGGCGGCGTTGTTGATGTAACAGAAGCCGCCGGCGGCATCGAAGCGTGCATGGTGACCCGGTGGGCGGCACAGGGCGTAGGCGGCGGGCTCGCCGTCGAGGATGGCCTTGGCGGCAGCCACGGCGCTCTGTGCCGACCAGTAGGCCGAGTGCCAGGTGTGCTCGCCCACCGGGCAGCTGCCGTCGGCCAGGTAGCGGCCGGCCTGGGCGAGGATGCCGCGCAGGGCGTTGGGTTCACGGACGAAGATGTTCGACATGACTTCGTCGCCCCAGTCTTCGGGCACTTCCTTCCAACGCGCATGGGCCTCTTCGAGGAACGCCAGGTAGGCTTCGCCGTGCACGGCCTTGAGCGGGTCGAGGCCAGCGTCGGCAGGTTGGCGGATGTCGAAGCCGAGGTCCTTGGCCGCCTGCAGCAGGCGCTGGGCGCGCTCGGGGACTTCCTGCGGGGTGCGCATGGCGCCGCGCGAGTAGTAGCTGCGCGGGTGGTGCAGCAGTTGTTCGGGGTGGAAATAGCAACGCATCAGGCTTCTCCTTCTGCACGGCCGGCGCGGGCCAGCACGGCGTTGAGCAATACATCGACGCCCTGGCGGGCGTCCTCGGGCAGTACGTCTTCGGCCTCGTTGTGGCTCAGGCCACCGACGCAGGGGATGAACACCATGGCCGTCGGGCAGTAACGGGCAAGCAGAATGGCGTCGTGGCCGGCGCCGCTGACGATGGATTGCTGGGCATAGCCAAGGCCATCCACCGCCTGCTGCACGGCCGCCACGCAGTCGGCGTCGAACGGCGTCGCCGGGCTCACCCAGTGGCGGTCGATGCGCACCTGCAAGCCGCGCTGGGTGGCGATGGCCTGCAGTTTCTGGCCAAGGTCGCGCTCCATGGCTTCGATGGCTTCATCGCGGTGGTGGCGCAGGTCGACGGTAAAGCGCAGCACACCGGGGATGGTGTTGCGCGAGGACTTGGCGATCGACAGTTCACCCACGGTGGTCAGGCCTTCGGGGGCAAAGTCGGCGGCGAGTTGCTCGACGGCCTGGATCATCCGCGCGGCGCCGTACAGCGCATCCTTGCGCAGCGGCATCGGCGTGGTGCCGGCATGCGCCGCCATGCCTTCGACGGTCACGTCCAGCCAGCGGATGGCCTGGCCACCGCTGACCACACCGATGGCCTTGGCGTTGTCTTCCAGAATCGGGCCTTGCTCGATATGCGCTTCGAAGTAGGCATCGACCTTGCCGCCCAGCGGGCGCTGGCCAGCGTAACCGGTGCGTTTCAGCTCATCCGCCACGCTGATGCCGTCGGCATCGCGGATGGCCAGGGCCTGGTCCAGCGCGAGGGTGCCGGTGAACACCGCCGAGCCGAACATGGCCGGGGTGAAACGGGCGCCCTCCTCGTTGGTCCAGACGGCGATTTCCAGCGGTTTGCGGGTCTGGATGTTCAGGTCGTTGAGGCGGCGCACGACCTCAAGGCCCGCCAGCACACCGTAGACGCCATCGAAGCGGCCGCCCTCGGGCTGGGTGTCGAGGTGGCTGCCCATCATCACCGGGGCGGCGCTTGGGTCGCTGCCAGCGCGGCGGGCGAACAGGTTGCCGATGGCATCCACGCTCAGGCTCAGGCCGGCCTCGCGGCACCAGTGGCTGAACAGTTCACGGCCAGCCTTGTCTTCGTCGCTCAGGGCCAGACGGCAGCTGCCGCCGCGTGCGGTGGCGCCGACTTCGGCCATGGCCATCAGGCTCGCCCACAGGCGTTCGCCATTGCTTTTCAACATGTGCGGATACTCCAAAAACAAGAAGTTGAATCAGGCCAGTTCCAGGCGCTGGCTGTGGGCGTACTGGCGCGCCAGGGCCAGCACGCACACCAGGGAAATGGCGGCGATCAGGGTGTAGAACACCGCCATCGGCCACCAAAGGCCTGTGAAGGTGTGCGCCAGCCAGGTGCCGATCAATGGCGTGAGGCCGCCGGCGATGGCGCCGCACACCTGGTAGGCCATGGAAATCGCGGTATAGCGCACCCGGGTTTCGAACATGCCGCTGACGTAGCCGGCGATCACCGCATAGAACGAGGCCATGCAGGCTGCCGCCAGGGCGATGCCGAGCACGATCAGCGGGCCTTGGCCCGAGCTGACCAACACGAACATCGGGTACGGCGAGGCCATCGCCAGCACGGCGACCAAGGCCAGGAAGCGCGTGGCGCCGATCTTTTCCGATAGCCACGCGGCCAGCGGCTGCACGCAGAACTGGATGATCGCCACGAAGAACAGGCATTCAAGGATCAACGAACGCTCCAGGTGCAGTTGCTGGGTGGTGTAGCTGATCATGAAGGTGTTGGTGAAGTAGACCCCCGCAATGCCCAGGGTATTGGCACCGATGCACAGCAGCAGCGGGCGCCAGGCGGTGCGCAGCACTTCCAGCACCGGCGCCTGCTCCTTGCGCTGGGCCTTGGCCGCCTGCTCGCGGCTGGCAAGAAATTCAGGCGACTCGTTGACCCCCAGGCGGATCGCCAGGCCCACCAGCAGCAACAGCGCACTGGCCAAGAACGGCACGCGCCAGCCCCAGCTCATCAGGTCCTCTTCGGGCAGCCGGGTGACAGCGCCGAACGCCAACAAGGAAAGGATCAAACCCGCCGGGCTGCCCAACTGGGCGAACGAGGCAAAGAAGTTGCGCCGGCCATTGGGCGCATGCTCGCCGGCCATCAGCACGGCTCCACCCCATTCACCACCGACGGCAATGCCCTGGATGACGCGCAGGATGATCAACAGCACCGGTGCGGCGGCACCGATCTGCGCATGGGTCGGCAGCAGGCCGATACAGACGGTGACGATGCCCATCATCAACAAGGTGATGACCAGCGATTTCTTGCGGCCGATGCGGTCGCCCACGTGGCCGAAGACGATGCCACCCAACGGCCGGGCGAAAAAGCCCACAGCGAAGGTGCCAAAGGCAGCCATGGTGCTGAACAGGCTGTTGTCGGAGGGGAAGAACAAGGCGCCGAACACCAGCGCGGCAGCGGTGGCGTAAATGTAGAAGTCGTACCATTCGATCATGGTGCCGATGAACGCGGCCGCGGCGGCACGGCGCGGCTGGGGCGAAGCAGTGGGCTGCATGGGGGGCTCCTTTGTTTGTTTTTCTGGCAGGAGTTGATCGGGTCACGGTAGCGCTCTGTGGGCGCTTGACTGCGATTTATCGTCCCGGGGCTATGATTAGTCAATTTTCTATTTATTATTTGCACTATTAGCCACGCTTATCATCGAGCCCCGCCATGTCCGACCGCCTGCTCAACGACCGCCTCGACTGGAACTTGCTGCGCACCTTCCGGGTGATCGGCCAGGAGCTGTCAATCAGCCGCGCCGCAGCGCGCCTGCACCTGACCCAGCCGGCCGTGAGCCAGGCGCTCAAGCGCCTGGAGGAACAACTCGGCCGGCAGCTGATCGCCCGCCGTGGGCCACGCTTCGTCCTCACCGACATGGGTGAGCAGCTGTTCCTGCTGGCTGGCGAGGTGTATGGGCAGATGTCGCAGATCGGCGGGCTGCTGGAACAGCCAGCGGACGAATTGGTGGGCAAGGTCAGGTTGCTGATGATCAGCCGTATCGTCAGTGAGCGTTTCGACGATTTTCTCGCCGATTTCCACCGCCAACACCCACGGGTGGATGTGGAAATCGATGTGATGCGCAGCTCCGACATCGTCGCCGCGTTGCAGGAGAAGACCGCCACGGCCGGCCTTAGCCTGAACCGCCGGGCACAACCGCGGCTGGAGCAACGCCTGTTCCTGCGCCAGCGCTATGCGTTTTTCTGTGGCAAGCACCATGCCCTGTTCGGCCAGGCCGAGGGGGATTTGCAGCGGGAGAATTTCGTCAGCTTCACCAGCGATCAGATTGGCGGGATGCTCTCGCCGTTGACCATCTTTCGCGACCAGCAGGGGTTTTCCGGCCGCATCGTCGCGTCGTCGCCGAGCCTTGAGGAGGTGCGCCGGCTGGTGATCGCCGGGTTTGGCATCGGTTGCCTGCCGGAGCATGTTGTGGCGGTGGATGTGGCGGCAGGGTTGCTGTGGAAACTGCCGCCGCAGGAAGGCATCGCGGATGTGGATATTCACCTGCTGTGGAACAGGGAGCAGCGCCTGAGCCGAGCTGAAGAGGTGTTTATCGAAGCGCTGCAGAACTGCCTGGCGTGAGCAGCCCATTCAGCGCTTCCCCTTTGTCACCCAGGATCACCTCCAAGGTGCCACGTTTTATAGACGACGCGGGAAGTACTGCTATGCCAAAGGTGACTTGCAGGCTGTGTTTCCGTCGCCTGAAACTTGGATCCCATCGACTTAGGGGGTATGCTCGCGGCAATAGCCATATGCCATCACTCAGGCGCATTCCGCCTGGACTTCAAGGACGAGCCCTTTGCCCAGCCACACGACCCGCCACACCATCGCCCGCCAGTGGCAACTGCTCAAACTGCTGCCCGACCGCCACCCCGGCTTGAGTTCGACGCAGCTGCAGGCAGCACTGGCCAACGTTGGCCACAGAACCAGCAAACGTACGGTCGAGCGCGACCTCAACGAACTCGCGACGCTGTTCCCTCTGCGCTGCAACAACAAGGGCATGCCTTACGGCTGGTACTGGCAACCGGGCCTGAGCCTGGGGGAGGCGCAACAGCTGCAGCCGGACGTGCTGTCCCCTACGCAGCAGATCGAACTGCGCGCCTGGGTTGACGACGCCCTCGCACGGCGCCTGGAAGATCAGCCACTGTCCGATGACATGCGCCTTGCCCCGCATGTTGCAGGTGGCGCGACGCTGGATGCCACGGTCGACGACAGCCGCGCGCTGATGGGCTGGTTGTTGTCCCAGGCCGGGTCCATCCGCGTGCAGGCACCTGAAGACTTGCGCACGGCCATGGTCGAACAACTGCGCCAGAGCCTGGCCCTGCACGACGGCGGTGTTCAGCTGCGGCGGCGGGCCAAACAGGCGTAACCCAGGCCCAGTACACCGAGCACCAGCACGCCGAGCAGCACCATGAGCTCGCGGCTGTACCGTGCCGCCCATGCCGGCAAACCAATGAATTCGCGATAGACCTGCACATCGGCCACGCCATCGGCATGGCTGATGCTGATACCGCTCTGCCGAATCTGCGAGTAATCGGCATCGAAGTAGACCCAGACCTTACACGCCCCACCCGGCTCGATGGCGGGGATCTCGACCATGGGTGTCGCGGCTTCGATGAGGGTGTCGTTGCCAGCGGCATCGCGCACCTGCACCAGGCCTTTGGCCGGCAGGCGTATCTTGACCTCGCGAACCTGCACGTCACCTGTGTTGCGCAACTCGATGAGCAAGCCGGTGCGGTGGTCCACCAACCCGGCCTCGAACGGTTTGGCGAACAACTGGGCATAGGGTGCCTGGGCCAGATCGATCAGCCGATCCACCTGCTCCTGGTTCAACGCACCCTGGCCGATGCTGTTGATGCGCGGCTGCAAGCGCTCGTATTTGAGCTGCTCGTTGGCCTTGCTGATGCGCTCGCTGAACTGGCTTGGGTAGGTGAGATAGGCGTAGGTCAGGGAAGCCTCAAGGCGTGCGTTGCCCTTGAGCGCCACATAGGCCACCAGCATGACCATCAGGCCAAGCAACAGGGCTACGAGGAGTTTCCCGATTTTGTCCCAACTCAACGGTGTGTTCCTTCTGTCACGGCATGCACGGTTCAAGGGCCCCAAAGGGTGCCAAGTTAAACGCCGCCAGGCAAGCGCTCAAAGGCACCGCAACGCCAACCGCGATCAGCTGGCCGCCCTGCCAGAGCTGATCAGGGTTGTCTGCCTCGACGCTTTCAGGCGAACCGCTCGACCTGCGCCGGTGTGCGGCGCATCAGCACCTTGCCGTGGCGCACCGACACCAGCGCATGCCCCTGGCTGCGGACCATCTCGTAGTCATCCGGTGCAGACAGCAGCAGCAGGTTCGCCGGGCGCCCCACCTCGATGCCGTAGCGCTCGCCCAGGTTGAGCGTGCGCGCACTGTTGTCGGTAATCAGGTCCAGGCAGCGCTGCAGGTCCTCGTAGCCCAGCATGTGGCAGATGTGCAGCCCGGCCTCGAGGATGCGCAGGATGTTGCCGTTGCCCAGCGGGTACCACGGATCGACGATCGAGTCCTGGCCGAAACACACGTTCATCCCCGCCCGGTCGATCTCGGCCACGCGGGTCAGCCCGCGGCGTTTCGGGTAGGTGTCGAAGCGGCCCTGCAGGTGGATGCTCTCGGTCGGGCAGGAGACGAAGTTGATGCCCGACATCTTCAGCAGGCGGAACAGCTTGGAGCAGTAGGCATTGTCATAGGAACCCATGGCCGTGGTATGGCTGGCCGTGACCCGCGCGCCCATGCCACGCACCCGCGCCTCTTCAGCCAGCACTTCGAGGAAACGCGATTGCGGGTCGTCGGTCTCGTCGCAGTGCACGTCCACCAGGCAACCGGTGCGCTCGGCCAGCTCCATCAGGAACTTCACCGACGACACGCCCTGATCACGGGTGTTTTCAAAATGCGGAATGCCGCCCACTACATCGGCGCCCATGGCCACCGCTTCGGTCATCAGCGCCCGGCCATTGGCGTAAGACTCGATACCCTCCTGCGGGAAGGCGACGATCTGCAGGTCGATCAGGTCGCGCACTTCCTCGCGCACTTCGACCATTGCCTTGAGTGCGGTGAGCTTGGGGTCGGTCACGTCGACATGGGTGCGCACATGCTGGATGCCGTGCTCCACCAGCATGCCGATGGTCTTCTTCGAGCGGGTCTTGATGTCGTCGTGGGTGGTGATCGCCTTGCGTTCTGCCCAGCGCTCGATGCCTTCGAACAGCGTGCCGCTCATGTTCCAGTTCGGTTCGCCGGCGGTCAGGGTGGCGTCCAGGTGAATGTGCGGCTCGACGAAGGGCGGCACCACCAGGTTCTGCTGGGCGTCCAGGTCATCGGGGTTGACGCGCGAAACCACTTGCGCCTGGGGCGCAATGGCAGCGATGCGATCACCGTCCAGCTCGATACGGAACAGGCCGGCCTTGCCGCGCAGGCGTGCGTTGATGATGTTCATGGGTTACTCCTTGCCTTGGGCTTCGGTCATGCGCCATATCAGCATAGCGACCGCAGCATTCATGCGAAAAAGCGGGTCGTCGAGGGACTGCCCGCTCAATTGTTCGATGCGTTGCATCCGTTGATTGATGGTGTTGCGGTGCACGCCCAGGCGCTGCCCGGCCTTGAGGCCGTTGCCGTTTTCCTTGAGCAGCGCGTCGAGGGTGTGCAACAGAGCGTTGGGCTGCTTGCGCCCGGGTGCGCGAAGCGGGCCAAGGGTCTGGGTGACGAAGTCGTCGATCAGCGAGCGGTCGACGATACCTTGCAGCAGGCGCAGCACGCCAAGTTCGCTGAAGTCGCACAGGCCGGTGGCCGGGCGCAGGTTCTGCGCCACCTCCAGGGCCTGGCGTGCCTGGTTGAGGGCCTGACGGTAGTGGCCGCAATCTTCGGCCGGGCTCGACAGCCCCATGAACAGGCCCATCTCCCCCGCCACTGCGGCCAACTGCTGGTGCAGCCCGGCCAGGGCCGCACGCAGGCCGGGCGTATCCGGCAACAGCAGGACGAACAGGTCGCCTGCCAGTTGCGCCGTCACCGCCCCAGGGTGGCCACGGCACCAGGCTTCCAGTTGGTCTTCCAGCGCCTGCCGGGTGCTTTGCCACAGGCGCTCACCCTGGGCCAGCCCATGCCGCTCGAACAACCCGTCCACCGCCGACAGGCGCAACGCCACCAGGCGCTGCGGCCCGTCCAGTTCAAGGTGCAGATGCGCTGCACGCTGGCGGGCGATGGCCAGGCTGGGGTAGTCACCGGTCAGCAGCTGGCCGAGGATGTCATTGCGCGAGCGGCGCACCTGCGCCATCTGCACCAGCGCCGTGCCGATCAGGTGGGTAACCACGACCATTTTCAGCGCATAGGGCTGCTCGATCAGCGGCAACCCCAATTGCTCGGCACGCTCGATCACCGCCACTGGGATGCCCTGGATGAAGCTGCCGCCGGTGAGGATCACCAGGCCAGCGATGCCTACCGCGTCGCCATCCTCGACCAGGCTCAGCAGGTTGCCCTCGCCGCGCGGGTGGTTGATGCCGGTGACGAACACCAGCTCGCCGCCCATCACCCAGTCGGCGATGCCTTCGTTTTCTGCCACATAGGGCCAGCGCACCCGCCGCTGCAGGTTGCGCGCGCCGGCCCGCACGGCCATGTCTTCAAGCCCCGGCAGGCGGAGGATTTCTTCAAGCGCCAGGCTCACGGCTCGGCCCGGGCCTGGCCCAGCGCACGGCGCCGGCCACTCAGTTCAACCAGCAGGATGTAGCACAGCGCCGAGGCACCGATGCCCACCAGGGGCGCCACCCAAGGCGAGGCATAGGCCGCCACCGCACCCACGGCGTAGGCGCAAAGCCCCGTCAGGTTGTAGCGCGGCAGGCTGACCGTGGCCAGCGCCGGGTATTTGCCACGGTGGCGGTACCAGAAATCCGCCATGATTACCCCGCCCACCGGCGGAATGATCGAGCCGAGCAGCACCAGGAACGGGATCAGCAATTCGTACATGCCGCCGATCGCCAGCACAATACCCACGCCGGCTGCCAGCAGCGTCGCCGTGCGCCGGCGCTCGCTGCGCAGCAGGTGGCAGGCCGCGGCGGCGACGTTGTAGATGGTCGGCCCCTGGATCGTCCACAGGTTCAGGCAGAGCATCACCACCGCCGCGAACGACAGCCCTTGCAGCATCATCACTTCGACGATATCGGCCTGCTGGTACACCATCGCGCACCAGGCGCCAGCCACCACCATCAGCCCGTTGCCGAGCAAGAACGCCACCACGCTGGCCGTCACCGCCACCCGCCCACTGCGCGACAGGCGCGTCCAGTTGGTGGCCTGGGTGGCGCCGCTGGCGAAAGTGCCGAAGACCATGGTCACCGCCGCCGAGAAGGTCATGGTTTCGTGTGGCACCAGCGCCGCCAGCTGTTGCAGCCCACCCACGTCGCGTGTGGCAATGACCATCGAGATGATCAGCAGCGCGAACATCAGCGGCACCGAAACCCGCGACAGCAGGTCCAGCCCCTTGAAGCCGACGATTGCCGTGATGCTGAAGCCAAGCCCGAACAGCACCATCAACGGCACCGTGAAGCCTTCCGCCAACCCCAGCAGCTTGACCAGCACGATCGCCACGGTGGCGGTGCCCCAGGCGTACCAGCCCAGTTCGGCGAAGCCCAGCAGAAAGTCCGAAAGCCGGCTACCGGCTTCACCGAAGCAGAAGCGCCCCATCAGCACGGTGTTGAGGCCGCTACGCGAAGCGATGAATGCCAGCGCGGCGGCGTAAAGTGCCAGCAGCGTGTTGCCAATGGTGGCGATCCATAGCATGTCGACGAAGTTGAATGCCATGCCCAGCTTGCCCCCGGCGAACATCGTCCCGGTAAAGAAGGTAAAGCTGAACAGCACCATGGCGATCGGCAACAGGCCTTTGCGGGCGTGCTGTGGCGCCTCGCACAGCGGGAATTCGGAGGGTGAGCTCATTGTTCGGGTGCTCCGGGTTGAAGTTGGAGCAGCAGGAGCAATAAGCGGGCCGCTTTGGGCGGTGTGTTCCGCTGCGCAAAAGCGGGCGGGCAGCATAGGAAACGGTGTGCAAAGTGAACGGAATTAAGCATTTTGATTGGATTTTTATGTGCTTGATGACTCAATTTGACGCCATTGTGCACCAAAGCAGAACGCGGCTGGGTAGTTTTAACCCAGCCCATTCGATCGATCCAGAAGGCCGATTCAGGCCCGTGGCTTCAACGTGAACATGTTCGCCAGCAGAATGTGCTTAGATGCTCCCAACAACCTCGCCAGGATGGCCCCCATGCCCTACCCCGCTCTGCCCCATACCCTGTCCACCCCGCGCACGCGCCTGGCCCGCCCGGACTCGGCATTTGCCGAGCAATTGCGCCAGGCTTTGCTAGGCAGCTATGACCTGCACGCCCCCTTCCTGGCTTGGGCCAAGCCCGACTGGACGCTGGAAGAGGTGCGCGAAAGCCTGCAACTGAGCGCCAGCGAGTTCCTTGACCCAGCCGCCGAAAAGCGCTTTTTCGTGCTGCAACCAGGCGGCGAGGCCGTGATCGGCTGCATCGGCCTGCGCCCGGGCCATGATGAATATGAAGTGGGCTACTGGGCAAACCAGACGTTCAGCGGCCATGGGCTCATGCGCGAAGCGCTGATCGCTCTGCTGGACGCCGTCGACAGTGCTGTGTGGCTGACCACCGATATCGACAACAAGGCCAGCCAGCGCCTGGCCGAGCGCGCCGGGTTCAAGGCAGCTGGCAGCACGCTCACAGAACTGGACCCCAGCACGCCGCGGCCCCTCTATCGGCGTGCGCCCGCGAAGCGGCCGGCTGCCTCAAACCCGTTGGCCTGATCAGCAGCAAGGGAACTACCGCCCGTGTTCCGCCATCTTAAACACTGAGTGGTAATTCCCTTGGGCTTCACGCTACTGGAGATCACGATATGCGCCACCTATTCCTCGCCCCTGCGCTGCTGCTACTGCTGCCTGCCGGTGCTGCCCTGGCCCGCGTCGATGCGGGCGACGTCGCCACCTCGGCGGGTGTTTCGGCCTCGCTGTATTCGACCTTCAAGGATGACAAACGGATCATCCCCGCCCGTGACGAGCTCTCTGCATTCGTCGCCAGTGGTGGTGCGATCCGTGGCGCCTATGTGGAGTCGGCGCTGGAACAGGCCCGCAAGGACAACCCTGGCCTGCAGGCCAGTGATGAAGAACTGGCCCGGGCGATACTGTCCCAGGATGACCCAGTCGCGCACCATTGATGCCCTTACGGCCCATCGCGGGCCAGCCCGCCCCTGTGGGCGCGGGCCCGCGATAGGGCCTTAATTTACGCTGCAGGCTCATGGCTCAGGGACTAGGCTCAACGGTTCACCACGACAAGGAAGAACCGATGCCTTTGCCCCGCCCTCCCCACGCCATCGCCCTGGCGCTACTGATCGCCTGCACGCACGCCACCGCCGCCGATCCCTCTCCCCAGGACCTGCTCAAACAGGCTCAGGGCGAACAACCGGCCTACCTTGAAACCCTCAAGACCTTGGTTTCGGTCGATACCGGCACCGGCACCGAAGCTGGCCTTACGCAAATCAGCGCCGAATTGGTCAAACGCCTCAAGGCACTGGGCGCCGACGTCCAGACCCACCCCGCAACACCCTCCGTGGGCGACAACATCGTCGGCACCTTCAAAGGCTCCGGCAGCAAGGACTTCCTGCTGATGGTCCACTACGACACCGTGTTCGTGCCCGGCACCGTGGCCAAGCGCCCATTCCGCGTTGACGGCCCGCGCGCCTACGGCCCGGGCGTTGCCGATGCCAAGGGCGGTGTGGCGATGATCCTGCATGCGCTCAAGCTGTTGCAGCAGCAGGAATTCAAGGGCTATCGCACGCTTACGGTGCTGTTCAACCCAGACGAGGAAATGGGCTCGGCCGGCTCCAGGCAGATCATTGCCGAGCTGGCCCGCAAGCATGATTACGTATTCTCCTACGAGCCGCCGGACAAGGACGCCGTCACGGTGGCCACCAACGGCATCAACCGCCTCAAGCTTGAGGTCAAGGGCCGTGCCTCGCACGCAGGCTCAGCGCCCGAGCAAGGGCGCAACGCGCTGACCGAACTGGCCCACCAGCTGCTTCAGCTCAAGGACCTGGGTGATGCCGGCAAAGGCACCACGGTAAACTGGACCCTGGCCAAGGCCGGTGAAAAAGCCAATATCATCCCGGCACTGGCCACGGCCGAAGCCGACATGCGCTATTCGGACCTGACCGAAACCGACCGCGTGCAGGCTGATGCCCAGCGCATCGTGAAAAAGCAGCTGGTGGCAGACACCCAAACCACCGTCACCGTGGAAAAGGGCCGGCCGCCCCTGGCGCGCAATGACGCTTCGGCGAAATTGGCACAGACCGCGCAACAGCTGTACGGCGAGGTCGGCCACAAGATCGAGCCGATTGCCATGCGCTTCGGTACTGATGCCGGTTATGCCTACGTGCCAGGCAGCGACAAGCCAGCGGTGCTGGAAACGCTGGGTGTGGTCGGGGCGGGGTTGCATGGCGACGATGAATACATCGAGCTGAGCAGCGTCGCGCCGCGGTTGTACCTGACGGTGGCGATGATCAGGCACCTGGCACAGTAGCGTTTGCGCTGGCCCTTTCGCGGGGCAAGCCCGCTCCCACAGGATATGCGCAACTTCAAGCCTTGCAGTGTACTTGTGGGAGCGGCTTGCCCCGCGAAGAAGCCGGGACGGGTGGCTCACCCCCACCCATCCATGCGCATCGTCGCCCGCACCAGGCGCTGCTCTTCCTGTTCGATCTCGCGCAAACTGTCGCGAATCCCGTTGATATGTTCGCGCGCCGCCCGCTGCGCCTGTTCCGGCAACTGCTCCATCACCGCCTGATAAAGCCGTGCATGCTGGCGGTCTATCTGGCGCTTCTGCGCCGGCCGGCAGTACAGGTTGTTGACCGAAGCAAACACCGTGCTCAAGGTCAGGTCGCTGAGCGACTGCAGGGTATGCACCAGCACCGGGTTGTGCGAGGCCTCGCTGATCGCGCGGTGGAAGGCATGGTCGCGCCGCGCATGCTCGCGAGCATCGAGCCCATCTGGCGAAGCGTGGGCCGCGAGCATGTCTTCGTAGCGGCGGCGGATCAGCAGGCGGTCGACCTCGGTGGCCCGCAACGCTGCCAGGCGTGCGGATTCGGCCTCCAGCAAGGCACGTACTTCGAGCAGGTCGAACAAGGTGCGTGGCTGCGAGCTGAACAGGTGCATCAAGGGCGTGGCCCCTGCCTGCTGCCCGGTCAGGTCGGCCACGAACGAGCCGCGCCCCTGCTCAGTGTCGATGATCCCGCGCCCACGCAGGATGCGCAGGCCTTCGCGCAGCGCCGAGCGCGAACAGCCGAGCTTTTCCACCAGGCGCCGCTCCGACGGCAAGGCCTGACCGACCTTCAGCACACCTTCAACGATCAGCCGCTCGACCCGCTCTGCCACCTGATCGGCGATCTTGGCCTTGCCTTCAGCACCCATGCGCGCACTCCAACTGGTAGGACCACTGCTACAGCTTGCGCCAATTTAGCTGGCGGAACCTGCAAATAACCAGTGCATCGCGCAAAAACTGGTAGGACCAGTGCGCGAGCAGCTCGACCTCACCCGCCAGCGCGCGCAGGCTGCGAAGGTGACTGGTCTACCCACAACAACAAAAATTGCCGGTGAGTGAGCCCGATGAACATTCTCTACGACGAACGGGTCGATGGCGCGCTGCCTGCCGTAGACCTGCCTGACCTGCTAAAGGCCTTGCGCGAGTCACTGCCCGATCTCGAAATCCTGCACCGCGCTGAAGACCTCAAACCTTACGAATGCGACGGCCTTTCGGCCTACCGCACGGTGCCGCTACTGGTGGTACTGCCCGAACGTCTGGAACAGGTGCAGACCCTGCTGAAGCTGTGCCACCAGCGTGGCGTGCCGGTGGTTGCACGCGGCGCGGGTACCGGGTTGTCGGGCGGCGCGCTGCCGTTGGCCAAGGGCATCCTGCTGGTGATGGCGCGTTTCAACCGAATTCTGGAGGTTAACCCGCAAGGGCGTTTCGCGCGGGTTCAGCCGGGTGTTCGCAACCTGGCGATCTCCCAGGCGGCTGCGCCACATGGCCTGTATTACGCACCCGACCCTTCCTCGCAGATTGCCTGCTCCATCGGAGGCAACGTGGCCGAGAACGCCGGCGGCGTGCATTGCCTGAAATACGGCCTGACCGTGCACAACCTGCTCAAGGTCGAGATCCTCACCGTCGAAGGCGAACACCTGACCCTGGGCAGCGACGCCCTCGACAGCCCGGGTTTCGACCTGCTGGCCTTGTTCACCGGCTCCGAAGGCATGCTCGGCATCGTCACCGAAGTGACCGTCAAGCTGCTGCCCAAACCCCAGGTGGCGCGGGTGTTGCTGGCCAGTTTCGACAATGTGGAGGACGCCGGCCGCGCCGTGGCCGAGATCATCGCCGCCGGCATCATCCCCGGTGGCCTGGAAATGATGGACAACCTGGCGATACGCGCCGCCGAGGACTTCATCCACGCCGGCTACCCGGTAGACGCAGCGGCCATCCTGCTGTGCGAGCTGGATGGCGTGGAGGCCGATGTGCAGGATGACTGCGAGCGGGTGGCGGCCGTGCTGCAGCAAGCCGGCGCCCGCGAAGTGCGCCTGGCCTGCGACGAGGCCGAGCGCGTGCGCTTCTGGGCCGGGCGCAAGAACGCCTTCCCGGCCGTGGGGCGGATCTCGCCGGACTACTACTGCATGGACGGCACCATCCCGCGGCGCGAGCTGCCACGGGTGCTCAAAGGCATCAGCGAGCTGTCCGAGGAATACGGCCTGCGTGTGGCCAACGTGTTCCATGCCGGCGACGGCAACATGCACCCGCTGATCCTGTTCGATGCCAACCTGCCGGGCGAGCTGGAACGCGCCGAGGCTATCGGCGGGCGCATCCTGGAACTGTGCGTGGCCGTGGGCGGCAGCATCACCGGTGAACACGGTGTCGGGCGGGAAAAGATCAGCCAGATGTGCGCGCAGTTCAACAGCGACGAAATCACCCTGTTCCATGCGGTCAAGGCGGCGTTCGACCCCCAAGGGTTGCTCAACCCCGGCAAGAACATCCCCACCCTGCACCGCTGCGCCGAGTTCGGCGCAATGCACGTGCACCACGGGCAACTGCCCTTCCCTGAGCTGGAGCGCTTCTGATGGGCATGGACCGCGACATCAGCCTGGACCTGCTCGAGCAGGTCAACCAGGCCTTGAACCTGAACACCCCGCTGCGCATTCAGGGCAGCAACAGCAAAGCCATGCTTGGCCGCCCGATCGGCGGGGAAATCATCAATACCCGCAACCACCGCGGCATCGTCAGCTACGACCCGACCGAGCTGGTGCTCACCGCCCGCGCCGGCACGCCGCTGGTGGAGATCGAGGCGGCATTGTTCGAGGCCGGGCAGATGCTGCCCTGCGAGCCGCCGCATCTGGGCGCCGGCGCGACCCTCGGCGGCATGGTCGCGGCTGGGCTGTCCGGGCCGCGTCGGCCCTGGGCGGGGTCGGTGCGCGATTACGTACTCGGCACGCGCGTCATTACCGGCCACGGCAAGCTGCTGCGGTTTGGCGGCGAAGTGATGAAGAACGTGGCCGGGTACGACGTGTCGCGGTTGATGGCGGGCAGTTTCGGTTGCCTGGGTGTACTGACCGAGGTGTCATTGAAAGTGCTCCCGCGCCCACGCCAGTGCCTGAGCCTGCGCCTGCCAATGGACCGGCATCACGCCGTGGCCGAGCTGGCCGAATGGGGCCAGCAACCGTTGCCGATCAGCGCCGCCTGCCACGATGGCGACGCACTGTACCTGCGCCTGGAAGGCGGTGAAGGCTCGGTGCAATCGGCCCGCCAGCGCCTGGGCGGCGATGAGCTCGACAGCCGTTTCTGGGGCGACCTGCGCGAGCAGCGCCTGGCCTTCTTCCAGGGCCCTGAACCGCTGTGGCGTGTGTCGGTGCCGCTTGCCGCCGGTGAGCTCGACCTGCCTGGGCGCCAGCTCATCGACTGGGGCGGCGCCCAGCGCTGGCTGAAATCGACTGCCCCCGCACGGCAGATCCGCGAACAGGCCGCCAAGGCCGGCGGCCACGTCACCGGTTACGCCACAGGTGAAGACAGCAGTGCACCGCTGCCCGCTGGGCTGCTGCGCTACCACCGCGCCCTCAAGCAGCAACTCGACCCCCAGGGTGTGTTCAACCCTGGCCGCCTGTACCCGGACCTGTGAGGCCACGCCATGCAAACCAACCTGAGCGACACCGCCAAGCGCCTGGCCCGCGCCGAAGAGGCCGAAAGCATCCTGCGCTCGTGCGTGCACTGCGGCTTCTGCACGGCCACCTGCCCCACCTATCAGCTGCTCGGCGATGAGCTGGACGGCCCGCGTGGGCGTATCTACCTGATCAAACAGGTGCTCGAAGGCGAGCCGGTAACGACCAGCACGCAGCTGCACCTGGACCGCTGCCTGACCTGCCGCAACTGCGAAACCACCTGCCCGTCCGGGGTGAAATACCATGACCTGCTGGACATCGGCCGCGCCGTGGTCGAGCAGCAGGTGCCCCGCCCGCTCGGCCAGCGCCTGCTGCGCCAAGGCCTGCGCACGGTGGTGCCGCGCCCGGCGCTGTTCAAGGCGTTGACCCGCACCGGCCAGGCCCTGCGCCCGCTGCTGCCGGCCACGCTGAAGAGCAAGTTGCCGGCGCAGATAGCCGCGCCCGGCGAGCGCCCGGCGGTGCGCCACGCCCGTCGGGTGCTGCTGCTCGAAGGCTGCGTGCAACCGGCGCTGTCGCCCAACACCAACGCCGCCGCCGCGCGCCTGCTCGACCGGCTGGGCATCAGCGTGGTACCTGCGTTCGAAGCCGCCTGCTGTGGCGCGGTGGATTACCACCTCAATGCCCAGGCGCGCGGCCTTGAGCGTGCCCGACGCAACATCGATGCCTGGTGGCCGGCCATCGAGGCCGGCGCCGAAGCCATCGTGCAGACCGCCAGCGGCTGCGGTGCGTTCGTACACGATTACGGGCACCTGCTGGAAAAGGACCCGCACTATGCCGCCAAGGCCGCCCGGGTCAGCGCGTTGTCGCGTGACCTGGTGCAAGTGCTGCGTGACGAACCCATCGAGCAACTGGGGCTGTGCGCGGAGCAGCGCCTGGCCTTCCATTGCCCCTGCACCCTGCAGCATGCACTCAAGCTCGGTGGCCAGGTTGAAGCCCTGCTGACCCGCCTGGGCTTCACCCTGACTGCGGTACCGGACGGCCATCTGTGCTGCGGCTCGGCCGGGACCTACTCGCTGACCCAGCCCGAGCTGTCGCGGCAACTGCGCGACAACCGCCTTAACGCGCTGGAAAGCGGCAAGCCACAAGTCATTGCCACCGCCAACATCGGCTGCCAGACCCACCTTGACGGTGCCGGGCGCACGCCGGTGCGCCACTGGATCGAAATCGTCGAAGCTGCCCTTGACCCGGAGAACCGCCATGCATAGCAAGTCCGTGATCGGCCAGGCCGAAGTAGCCCGCCTGCTCGCCGCCGCCCGCCAGGAAGCCCAGGCGCAACAGTGGAACGTGACCATCGCGGTGGTCGACGACGGCGGCCACCCGCTGGGCCTGGAGCGCATGGATGGCTGCGCGCCGGCCAGTGCCTACATCGCCATGGAAAAGGCCCGCAGCGCGGCGCTTGGGCGCAAGGAAACGCGCGACTACGAGCAGATGGTCAACGGCGGGCGCACGGCGTTCGTCACCGCGCCCCTGCTGACCAGCCTGGAAGGTGGAGTGCCCTTGCTGGTGGAGGGCCAGGTGGTGGGTGCCATCGGCGTTTCCGGGGTCAAGCCCGAACAAGATGCCCAGGTGGCCAAAGCGGGAGCCGGGGCGCTGTAGTCGGAAAACCCGCTTCTCAGGCCCGACGCTGCACCTGCAGGAGCGGGTTTACCCGCCAGAGGCCATCACCCACAACGGATTTCTCCAAGTATGAATAAGAGCAGAACTACCATGCCCAATCATCTCCAGGTCGCCCCCCTCCTGCAGCGCTTCATCGAGGTAGAAGTCCTCCCCGGCACCGGCATCGACGCCACCGCGTTCTGGCAGGGCTTCAGCACGCTGGTCCACGACCTCGCGCCGCGCAACCGCGAACTGCTCGCCGAACGCGACCGCCTGCAAACCGAACTGGACACCTGGCACCGCCAACACCCAGGCCCGATCACGGACATGGCGGCGTACCAGTCGTTCTTGCGCGGCATTGGCTACCTTGTCGAAAGCCCCGAGAAGGTCAGCATCACCACCACCCACGTTGACCGCGAAATCGCCGAGCAAGCCGGCCCCCAGCTGGTAGTACCACTGAGCAACGCCCGCTATGCCCTCAACGCCGCCAACGCCCGCTGGGGTTCGCTGTATGACGCGCTGTACGGCACCGATGCGATTGCCGACAGCGACGGCGCCGAGCGCGGCGAGCGTTACAACCCCACGCGGGGTGCACGGGTCATTGCCTTCGGCCGAAGCCTGCTCGACCAGGCCACGCCGCTCGAAGGCGCCTCGCATAGCGAGGCAACGGCTTACGCAATCAGCCAAGGCGCGCTGCTGGTCACCTTGAAAGATGGCCGCCAGGTTGGCCTCAAGCAGGCCAGCCAACTGCGCGGTTATCAGGGCGAGCCAGGCAAGCCTTCGGCGATCGTCCTGCAACACCACCGTCTGCACCTGGACATTCAGATCGACCCGAGCAGCACCATCGGCGAGGCTGACCTCGCTGGGGTCAAGGACATCCTTGTGGAGTCTGCGCTGACCACCATCATCGACTGCGAGGACTCGGTGGCAGCTGTGGACGCCGAGGACAAGGTCAACGTCTACCGCAACTGGCTGGGCCTGATGAAAGGCGACCTGAGCGAGCAGGTCAGCAAGGGCGGCAAGACCTTCACCCGCGCATTGTCAAAAGACCGCGAGTACCAAGGGGCAGACGGCAAGCCGCTGAGCCTGCCGGGCCGTTCGCTGCTGTTCATCCGCAATGTCGGCCACCTGATGACCAACCCGGCGATCCATGACCGAGACGGCCGCGAGATTCCCGAGGGCATCCTCGACGCGGTGGTGACCAGCCTGATCGGCCTGCACGACCTCAAGCGCCGCGGCAACTCCCGCGAGGGCAGCCTGTACATCGTCAAACCAAAGATGCACGGGCCGGCCGAAGTCGCCTTCGCCGATCAGCTATTCAGCCGTGTCGAAGACCTGCTTGGCGTACCACGTAATACGCTGAAGATGGGCATCATGGACGAGGAACGGCGCACCAGCGTCAACCTCAAGGCCTGCATCGCCAGCGCGGCGGCGCGGGTGGTGTTCATCAACACGGGTTTCCTCGACCGCACCGGCGACGAGATGCACACAGCCATGGAGGCCGGCGCCATGCTGCGCAAAGGCGACATGAAAGGCAGCGCCTGGATCCAGGCCTATGAGCGCAGCAACGTTCTGGTTGGCCTGGCTTGCGGCCTGCGCGGCAAGGCTCAGATCGGCAAAGGCATGTGGGCGATGCCCGATTTGATGGCGGCGATGCTCGAGCAGAAAATCGCCCAGCCTCGCGCTGGCGCCAATACCGCCTGGGTGCCCTCACCCACTGCCGCGACCCTGCATGCCCTGCATTATCACCAGGTCGATGTGGCGGCGGTGCAACAGCAACTGGAACAGGCCGACCTCGCCCGCGAGCACGCGCCGTTGCTGCGCGACCTGCTGAGTATTCCGGTCAGCCCCGACAGGCCATGGCGCGCAGAGGACATCCAGGCCGAACTGGACAACAACTGCCAAGGCATCCTGGGCTATGTGGTGCGTTGGGTCGAGCAAGGTGTGGGCTGTTCCAAAGTGCCGGACATCCATGATGTGGGCCTGATGGAAGACCGCGCCACCCTGCGCATCTCGGCCCAGCATATTGCCAACTGGCTGCACCATGGCGTGGTTGGCGCCGAACAGGTGGAGGCGACGCTTCGGCGGATGGCCAAGGTGGTCGATCAGCAGAATGCCGGCGATGCGGCGTATCGGCCGATGGCTGCTGACTTTGCAGGGTCGCATGCCTTCTGCGCGGCGCAGGAGCTGGTGTTCAAGGGGCGTGAGCAGCCGAGCGGGTATACCGAACCGTTGCTGCATGGTTGGCGGTTGCGGTTCAAGCAGGAGGTCATGGGTTGATGGTGCGAGGGGCCGCTGTGCGGCCCATTCGCGGGTAAACCCGCTCCTACAGGCCGGTGTTGTATCCGCGAGGCCAGCACTATCTACATCAATCCTGCTGCCTTACCACCACCGGTTCACCGATGGCATAGAAATGCCCACCCGCCACATAGTGCAGGCTGCGCCACTGCGGGTCGGCCTGCTCATAGGTCCAGTGCCCGTCACGGAACACCCGGTCATCGGCCCAGGCGGCCACCACTTCGCCGATGAACAGGTCATAGGTGCTCTGGTTGTGCGGCTCGTCGATCACGCGGCACATCAACCAGGCCGAGCAGCCTTTGACCAGCGGCGCTGCGTGCCCTTCGACGCGTTCCAGTTCAACGCCGATGCTGGCTAGCTTGTCGGGGTGATCAAAGAGGCTGCGGGTACCGACCTGATGGGTCAGTTGCGCTTGGGCGGCGGTCGGTACCTGGATCACGAACCAGCCACTGCCTTCGATCAATTGCCGGGTGCGGGCGATCTTGTCCAGCACCACGGTGACCTTGGGTGGGTCGAAGTCCAGCGCGCAGGCCCAGGCGGCGGCCATGACGTTGTCCACGCCTTGGTGGCTGGCCGAGACCAGCACGGTCGGCCCGTGGTTGAGCAGGCGGTAGGCCTTTTGCAGGTCGACGGCTTGAAAATGGCTGTTCATCGATGTCCTCGGTACTCGCGCAATCAGATGCGTAATTGTGCAGCATCAATAAATCCACGGCATCCATTCTGTATCATCAGAAAATTCCTACCCATCCTCTCGGAAACGCCCTACTTGTCGCGCTCGCCCGGCGAAAACATCATCGGCACTTGCGATCAGAGGAAGCTGCCCTATGCATCCACACGCCCACACTACCGCCGAGCTGCGCAGCACCCTGCGCGAGCTGTTGGCCCATGAGGTCAACAACCCGGATGAAGACCCGCACCTGTCGGGGGTGTTGTTCTTCTGTGCCACCGACGAGCGAACACGGCAGCTGATCGAGCGCATCGAGTTGCTGGCCAGCGAGGTGTTCTTCGACGCCTACGGCCGCGCCATCGCCCACCGCATGCGTGCGGTGGCGGTTGACGGCGTCTGTATCAAGCAAAAGCACAAAGCGCAGGCGGATGAGACGGTGATCCGCATAGCACTGGTGGACAAAGGCTATATCACCGTGAGCACGGCCCGCCTCTAAAACCAACAACGCCGCCAGCCATTGCCGTTGCCGTTGCCGTGCTGTTGCTGTTGCTGTTGCCCTGCTTCTGCTTTTAAGCGCGCAATAGCCCAGACGACACAGATTGCGACTTCAGGAGGCCGAGCGGAGGTCTTGCGGAGGGAGGTGACGGGCAGGATGCCCGTCAAGCGCTTCGGCCCATGGATGGGCCGTGGGCGCGGTCCTCCCGGGAGCAAGGCCGGAGCGAGGGAACCCCGAAGCGCAGCGTAGGGGCCGGATGATAGGAGCCAGCCTTTTTTGGTTACTTTTTGGGGCGTTTGCCAAAAAGTGACCCGCCGTAAGGGCGGAAAGGTGAGTGAGCGTCGCCACAGCCAATGGATCTGCTCCCCCTCATCAGAACCACCACATGAGCTTTTGGCTTTTGGCTTTTGGCTTTTGGCTTTTGGCTTTTGGCTTTTGGCTTTGCGAGCATATCCGTTCGCGATGGAGGCGCTGAGTCACCTTTCCGCCCTTACGGCGGGTTACTTTGGTCTTGGCCAAAGTAACCAAAACCGCCCGCTCCCATCATCCGGCCCCTACGCTGCGCTCCGGGGTTCCCTCACTCCGGCCTTGCTCCCGGGAGGACCGCGCCCACGGCCCATCCATGGGCCGAAGCGCTTGCCGGGCATCCTGCCCGTCACCTCCCTCCGCAAGACCTCCACTCGGCCTCCTGAAGTCGCAATCTATGTCGTCTGGACTATTGCGCGCTTAGAAGCAAAAGCAAAAGCAAAAGCCAGAGCCAAAGCCAGAGCCAGAGCCAGAGCCAGAGCCAGTTAAAGACTGTTACCTATGTGCGTGCACTCCCCTGTAACCCATGTGGGTCGGTCATACCGACTGCGGGGTTGGGGGCAGCACCAGAATTTTGCAAAGTTCCGCTATCCTCAGCACTCTCGCGCCCCGGACACCATCATGGAACTGCACATTCGCCTGGAAGGCCGAAAAGGCTTGGCCGACCAGCTCTACCAACAATTGCGCGCCGGCATCGACAGTGGCCACCTCGCCGCCGGCACCCAACTGCCACCCACCCGCCTGCTGGCCGAACAACTCGGCGTGTCACGCAAAACCGTGGCCGAAGCCTATTCGCGCCTGACCTACGACAACCTCCTCAGTGGCGTTGTCGGCCGCGGCACCTTCATCACCCCACGCCAGCCAGTGCGCAGCAGCGAATCACAAACCGTGCCCCTCGCCGCCGCAGCCTCGCTGGACCGCTGGCAACAACGCGCCACCGTACTCGCCAGACGCACCCATGAAGCACCCTCGCGGTACGACTTCGTAGGCGGCGCCTCGATCAAGTCGCAATTCCCGTTCGACCACTGGCGCAGCTGCCTGAACTACGCCCTGCGCCGCAGCCAGCGCCACCCCGAACGACAGTTCCAGGCCCAAGGCCTGCCCGAGCTGCGCGAAGCCATCGCCCACCACATCGCCTTCGCCCGCGGCGTGCATTGCAGCGCCGCCGATATCCTGGTGTGCAACGGCGCCCAACAGGCGCTGGACCTGATTGCCCGGGTGCTGATCGAACCCGGCTGCCCGGTGGCCATGGAAGACCCCGGCTACCCGCCCGCACGCCAGCTGTTCCTGGCCCTCGGTGCACGCCTGCAATCAGTACCCGTGGACGATCAAGGTATGTGCGTGGAGCAGATCGCCGACGGCACCCGGCTGATCTACGTGACCCCCTCGCACCAGTTCCCGCTTGGCATGCCGATGAGCGAACCACGCCGCCAAGCGTTGCTGGCCAGGGCCGCCGAGCTCGGCGCGCTGATCATCGAAGACGACTACGACTGTGAGTTCCGCTACCAAGGCCCACCTTCCGAAGCCCTGCAGCGCCTCGACCAGCATGGCCTGGTGGCCTACGTCGGCACCTTCTCCAAGACCCTGCTGCCAGAACTGCGCCTGGGCTATGCGGTGCTGCCACCGGCCGTGCTCGGCGCTGCCTGCGTGGCCAAGCACCTGAGCGACTGGCACAGCCCGACGCTGCTGCAGTGGGCGCTGGCGCGGTTTATCAGCGAAGGGCACCTGAGCAAGCACATCCGCCGCTGCCACGACATCTACAGTGCCCGCCGCGCGCGCATCCTGGCGCGGCTGGAGGGCGACCTGGCGCCGTGGTTCGAGGCCGTGCCGGCCAGTGCCGGGTTCCACCTCAGCGCCCTGGCGCAAGCCGGCGTAGATATCGAGCTGCTGGCCAACCTCGCCCGCAAGGTCGAAGTCGGCCTCTACTCGCTGGCGCCTTTCTTCAGTGAAGTGCCAGTGCGGCCTGGGCTGGTGTTCGGCTTTGGCGCCATCGAAGTGCTGGATATCGACCCGGCGCTGGACCGCGTACGCGATACGTTGCAGCGCCTCAGTTGACGGCGGCTGCCTGGCCGCCCTGGCGTGGCCGCGCAATCGCGGCGGCATAGCCGCGTGGTGCGAAACACGCGGTCACCAGCAGCATCGCCAGCACCGTGACGGTCAATAGCGTCCATGACGCCTGGAAGTCACCACTGACGTCACGCAACCAACCGGTGATGTACGGCACGATGCCCGTGATGATGAAGCCGATCCCCTGCACGAACGCCGCCAGGCTACCTGCCCCACCGGGTGTTTTCAGGTGCTCGAGCGTCAAGGTCAGACTCAGGCTGAAGCACGCACCCAGGCCAAAACCGATCATCGCCACCCACACGCCCATTGCCGCTGCCGGCGCCAGCAACAAGCCCAGAAAGCCCATCAGCTGCACCGACAATGCCAGCCAAAGCCCAGGCCGACGGTCCGCCAAGCGCCGCAGCAGCAACGGCAAGCCGAGCGCGCCTGCGACCTGGAAGAGGGTCATCAGGCCCACCAGGTCACCACCGCCCTGGGCCGTGCCGCCATGTTCCAGGTGATAGGCCGGCAGCCAGGCGACCATGCTGGTGTAACCGCCGTTGATCAGGCCAAAGTACAGCGCCAGCAGCCATGCCCGGCGCGTGCCGAACCAATGCCCCTCGGCAGCCCCTGCCAGCTTGGGCGCCGCTTCACGCGGGCGCAGCACTGCCCAGGCAAGCACGGCCAGCACAGCGGGAATCGCCCACAGGCCGAGGCCTGCCTGCCAATGGCCGAAATAACCACTGATGTGTGGGCCAAGCACCGCAGCCAGCCCACCGCCGCTCATCAAGGCCGCCGAATACAGGCCCATGGTCCCTGCAAGGCGATGGGGGAACCAGCGGTTGACCAGCCCCGGCATCATGCCCTGCACCACCGCCACACCCAACCCGGCCAGCACCGCACTGGCAATCAGCGCCCAGGCGCTGTCCAGCTGCAGCCGCCACAGGCAGGCCAGGCTGATAGCCGCCAGCCCACCTAGCATGCCGCCGTGCTCACTGACCCAGCGGCGCAGCCATGGCTGCAGCAACGGGACCAGGCCCATGCATAGCACCGGCAGCGCGGTCAGCAGTGCGGCTTGCTGGTAACCCAGGCCGGTACTGGCGCGCATCGGTTCGAGCAGCGGGCCAATGCTGGTCAGTATGGGTCGCAAATTCAGCGCCAACAGCAGCACCAACAGCAAATTCAAAGCACCTCTCATTACGCGATCGCCTGTTTCCATAGTCAGGGGATTATCCCGCTTCGCCAGGCGGGGCAGAAATGAAGAGATTGGATGCACATCAGTGGGCACCTGAATGGTGCAATTGGCCTCCCGGCAATGCGCAGAATTGGCTATCGGCCCGATGAACGGGTGGCGCTAAGGTAGCGCCATGTCCAACCCACATTCCTTGGAGATCGCCATGCATAACCGTATCGAATGGGCCAAACACTCACCCGAAGCCTACAAAGCCATGATCGGCCTGGAACAGGCCCTGGCCAAGAGCGGCCTGGAGAACTCGCTGCTGGAGCTTGTGCGCCTGCGCGCTTCGCAAATCAACGGCTGCGCCTACTGCGTCAACATGCATGCCAATGACGCCCGCAAGGCCGGCGAGACCGAGTCGCGCTTGCAGACCTTGAGCGTGTGGCAGGAAACCCAGTACTTCACGCCGCGTGAGCGGGCGGCGCTGGCGTGGGTTGAGAGCCTTACCCGTCTGCCTGAGCACGGTGCGCCACAGCCAGAGTATGAGGCACTGCAGCACCATTTTGAGCCGGCCGAGGTGGTGAACCTGACGTTGGCAATCGCCACCATCAATGCCTGGAACCGGTTTGGTGTAGGGTTTGCGATGGTTCCGGCGTGAGACTGTAGAGGGCCTTCAGAGGCTCGGCATGAGTTCGCCTGCGCTGTCGGAATCGAGCGCCGCCCGCGCGGCGCACACCCATGACATGCACACCGCAAACATCAGTGGCTATCGCCCCGCCAACCGGGCCCGGTAGCTCCCCGGGCTCTGCCCTGTCCACTTCTTGAATGCCCGGTGAAACGCACTGGGTTCCTGAAACCCTGCCTGCTCGGCAATTTCAGCAACGCTCATCACGCCCTCACGCAAGCGCTCGAACGCCATCGCCCGGCGTACCTCATCCTTGATCTGCTGATACGAACGCCCCTCGCGCTCCAGTTGCCGGCGGAACGTGCTGGCACTGATGCCCTGTTGCCTGGCAAGCGCCTCCAGGGTGGGCCATTGCCCGTAACGCCGTGCACGCAGGTGCCGGTACACCTCGGCGACCAGGCCGCTCTGGTTGCGAAAGCGGATCACCAACCCTTGGGGTGCGCTGCGCAGGAAGGTCTTGAGGCTGCTCAAGTCCTGCACCACCGGCAGGCGCAGGCAGGCGCTGTCGAATTCGACCTCGGTACGCCCGCTGCCCAGCCGCAAATCAGGCCCCCACAACAGCAGGTCGTCGTCCTGGGCCGGGCGCGCGACCGCAAGCTCGGTGCGGTGGATGGCAATGCGCCGCCCGGCCAGCCAGCACAGCAGGCCGATCACCAGCACCAGGTAGGTTTCTTCGGCGTAGACTCGGGTGGATGGGTCGGCAATCTGCGACTGCACGCTGATCACCGCCCGCCCGGCACGCACCGTCAGGCTGCCACGCAGGTCACGCAGGAACAGGGCAAAATTGCCCATGCACTGGCGCAGGGCCTTTTCCAGGTTCGGCTCCTGGATCAGACCGCGGCAGATCAGTGCAAAGCTGCCCAGCGGCATGCCATGGCTGTCGAGGCGAAAAAACTCATCGTCCAGCACGTGGATCAGTGTCAGCCACAGCTGAGCGAACGCCTTGGCAGGCACGCGGGCCTGGGCCTGCCCAAGCAGCGCCGGGTCGATGCCCACCGCGCGCAGGTGCGCATCGCGGACCTCGGGCTGGCCCCGCAGGGCGTGGAGCATGGCGTTGAGGAAGTACACGGCGACCGTGTCGCTATCGCGCATGGCGGTATTCACTGTCTATGCTGAGTGGCAAAAAGTGCCAGGTTGACTGAACAGATCCGGCATAGGCTGCAACAGCGCCTTTGCCTAGACTCGGACCCCATCCGGGATCGCCGGCCATTCTCGCAGAGCCTGGCCCGCTCCCGCCATGCCTACGCAATCGGAGCCTCTATGAGCAGCGCAGAAATCTACGTGGTCAGTGCCGTCCGTTCCGCCATCGGTGGCTTTGGCGGTTCGCTCAAGGACCTGCCCCTGGCCGACCTGGCCACCTCCATCAGCCGCGCCGCCATCGAGCGTTCGGGCGTGGCCGCCGAGCACATCGGCCACGTGGTCATGGGCACCGTGATCCCTACCGAACCGCGGGATGCTTACCTGTCGCGGGTTGCCGCGATGAACGCCGGCATCCCCAAGGAAACGCCGGCCTTCAACGTCAACCGCCTGTGCGGCTCGGGCCTGCAGGCGATCGTTTCGGCCACCCAGTGCCTGCTGCTCGGTGATGCCGACGTGGCCCTGGCCGCCGGGGCCGAGTCCATGAGCCGCGGCCCTTACCTGCTGCCGCAAGCCCGCTGGGGCGCGCGCATGGGCGACCTGCAAGGCATCGACTACACCGTTGGTGTGCTGCAGGACCCCTTCGAACACTTCCACATGGGCATCACCGCAGAAAACGTCGCCGCCAAGCACGGCATCACCCGCGAAATGCAGGATGAACTGGCCCTGACCAGCCAACGCCGCGCGGCGCGCGCCATTGCCGAGGGCCGTTTCGACAGCCAGATCGTCCCGGTGGAGCTGAAAACCCGCAAAGGCACGGTGCAGTTCGCCGTGGACGAGCATGTGCGCGGCGATGTGACCGCCGAGCAGCTGGCCGGCATGAAGACCGTGTTCAAGAAAGACGGCACGGTGACCGCCGGCAACGCCAGCGGTATCAACGACGGTGCGGCCGGCCTGGTGTTGGCCACCGGTGACGCCGTGCGCCGCCTGGGGCTCAAGCCGCTGGCACGCCTGGTGGGTTATGCCCACGCCGGTGTCGAACCGGAACTGATGGGCCTGGGCCCGATCCCGGCCACGCGGAAGGTGCTGGAGAAAACCGGCCTGAAGCTCAGCGACCTGGACGTGATCGAGTCCAACGAAGCGTTCGCCGCCCAGGCCTGCGCCGTGGCCCGCGCACTGGACTTCGACCCGGAGAAGGTCAACCCGAACGGTTCGGGCATTTCCCTGGGCCACCCGGTCGGCGCCACCGGGGCGATCATCGCCACCAAGGCCATCCATGAACTGCAGCGCATCCAGGGCCGCTACGCGCTGGCCACCATGTGCATTGGCGGCGGCCAGGGCATCGCCGTTGTCTTCGAGCGCGTTTGAGGGAATGGGCACCATGAGCATTGAACAGATCGCCGTGATCGGCGCCGGCACCATGGGCAACGGCATCGCGCAGGTGTGCGCGGTGGCCGGCTACCCGGTGTTGCTGGTGGATGTGTCCGACGCCGCGCTGGAGCGGGGCGCGGCCACCCTGGGCAAGAACCTGGAGCGCCAAGTCAACAAAGGCACCCTCGATGCCGAGCGCGCCACGGCAGCGAAAGCACGCATCCGCACCACCACCGACTACGCGCAGTTGAATACTGCGCAACTGGTGATCGAGGCGGCCACCGAAAACCTGCAACTCAAGCAGCGCATCCTGCAACAGGTAGCCTCGAACGTGGCGGCCGATTGCCTGATCGCCACCAACACCTCGTCGCTGTCGGTCACCCAGCTGGCGGCCAGCATCGAGCACCCCGAGCGGTTCATCGGTGTGCATTTCTTCAACCCGGTGCCGATGATGGCGCTGGTAGAGATCATCCGCGGCCTGCAGACCAGCGACAGCACCTACGCCCAGGCACTGCTGGTCACCGAGAAGCTCGGCAAGACGCCGATCACCGCTGGCAACCGCCCGGGTTTTGTGGTCAACCGCATTCTGGTGCCGATGATCAACGAAGCGATCTTCGTGCGCCAGGAAGGCCTGGCCAGTGCCGAGGACATCGACACCGGCATGCGCCTGGGCTGCAACCAGCCGATCGGCCCGCTGGCGCTGGCCGACCTGATTGGCCTGGACACCTTGCTGGCGATCATGGAGGCCTTCCACGAGGGCTTCAGCGACAGCAAGTACCGCCCTGCCCCGCTGCTCAAGGAAATGGTCGCGGCCGGTTGGCTGGGGCGCAAGACCGGCCGCGGTTTCTTCACCTACTGAGGAGCGACCAGCATGCCCCCAGTCAACGCCGCGATGCGCTGTGCCAGCTTTGAAGAGCGGCGTGATCTGGCCCTGGCGCTGTTCGCCGAGAAAGGCTTCGGCCAGGTGAGCATGCGCGAACTGGCGGCGCATGTGGGGTTGACTGCAGGTTCGCTGTACCACCACTTTCCCAGCAAGCAGGACCTGCTTTACGACTTGATCGAGGAGCTGTACGAGGAGTTGCAGGCCACCCTGGAGCTTGGCCGCAGGGCGATGGCCCGCGGCGGTTCGGCGCTGTCCTGCCTGATTGCTGCGCATTGGCAATTGCACGCCGAGCGGCCGCTGCAGTTTCGCCTGGCGGAGCGGGATTTCTGTTGCCTGAGCGAGGAGCAGCAAGGGCGCCTGGTTTCGTTGCGCAAGCGCTATGAAGCGGGGTTACTGCGCTTGATCGCGCCGCAGGCGAAGCTGCCGGGGCAAGCGTTGGTGGCGACGGCGCATGTGGTGGCGACGTTGCTGAACCAGTTGCCGGGGATGCTCAAGGCACTGCCGCAAAAGCAGGGTTTGGCGCTGATGGAGAGCATGCTGGTCGGTGGGATCGAGCGAACGCTTCGATAGCCCTTCAGGGCCTCTTCGCGGGGCAAGCCCGCTCCCACAGACTACCCCCAAGAAGTTGGACACCAATCCAACCTGGGGCAGCCCAGTCCGTGGGGGCGGGCTTGCCCCGCGAGAGGCCGCAAGCTTCAACGCAGCAGTGTCTGGATCTGCTGGTGCAAGGTATCCAGGTCGAACGGCTTGGCCAGGATCGGCGCCTTGCGCGCAATCGGGCTGCCCGACTCGAGGATCTCCGCCGGATACCCGCTGATGAAGATCACCTTCAGATCCGGTCGCAACTTCACTGCAGGCTCGGCGATCTCCACCCCGGAAATACCGCCGGGCAATCGAAAATCGGTCACCATCAAGTCCAGGTGCGGCTTGCTCGCCAGGATCGCGAATGCCTGCTCACCGTCTTCGGCCACCAGCACGTGGTAGCCCTCGCCTGCCAGGTAATCCCGCAGGATCATGCGAATCGCCGGTTCGTCCTCGACGACCAGCACCACATCTTGTGCATCTTCACTCATGACAACAACGCCTTGAAATTCATACAGTTGGCCATCTGACCCCAGGCTCAGGCAGAGGTTGCCCGCACCTGGTCGTTTTGTTCTGTCCGCCGCGTCAGCGGCAATTGCAGGCTGAACGTGGCACCCTTGCCCTCTTCACTCTCCACCTGAATCCGCCCGCCGTGGGCCTGCACGATCTGCTCCGAGATGTACAACCCCAACCCCAGCCCACCGCTGGCCTGTTGCGTGGCCACACGCTCGAACTGCTGGAAGATCCGCTGCTGGTTGGCCTCGCTGATCCCAATGCCGTGGTCCTGCACCTGCACCCAGGCACACTCCCCCTGCTCGAACACCCGCACCTCGACGGGTTGGCGTTCGCCATACCGCAACGCATTGGACAACAGGTTGGCCACCACTTGTTCAATCCGGAATTCATCCCACTCACCTTGCAGTGCCTCGCAGCGCTGCAGGTCGATGTGCGTGCCCAACGCCGCGGCCTGAGCACCGAAATTCTCCACCAGGCCACGCACCAGGGCGGCGAGGTCGAACAGCTTGGGCCGCAGCGACAGTTTACCGGTACGGATGCGCGAGACATCGAGCATGTCTTCGATCAGCCGAATCAGGCTGTTGATCTGCCGCTCGTCACGCTCGACCATGGCCTGCAGTTTGTCGGCGCTGAATGCGTCGTGGTTGCCACGGCTCAGGTGCATCTTGCGCAACTGGGTTTCGAGGATCAGGCCATTGAGCGGCGTGCGCACCTCGTGCGAGACAATCGACATGAAGTCATCGCGCATGCGCACGGCGTGCTCAAGCTCGCCGCGCGCCACCTGCAACTGGGTCAGCAGCAGTTCCTGCTCCTGGCGGCTGCGCTCCAGGGCCTGCAACTGCCGGTCGAGCACCTTGCGCTGGCGGTACAGGTCGACGAACACCGACACCTTGCTCTTCACCGCCAAGGTGTCGAGCGGCTTGTGCAGAAAGTCCACCGCGCCGCTTTCGTAGCCCTTGAAGGCGTAGTTCATCTCACGCCCGGCCGCGGTGACGAAGACGATCGGAATATTGCGGGTCTTTTCCGTGCCGCGCATCAGCTCGGCCAGCTCGAAGCCGTTCATGCCCGGCATCTGCACGTCGAGGATGGCCAGGGCGAATTCGTGCTCAAGCAGCAACGACAATGCATCTTCGGCAGACTGCGCCTGGTGCACCTCGCGGTCCTCGCCCTTGATCAGGGCGTCGAGGGCCAGCAGGTTTTCCGGCAGGTCGTCGACGATCAGCAGTTTGGCGGTGGTGAGGCTTAACATGCGCTGGCTTCCAGGGTAGCGAGCAATTGCCCGATACCGCTCAGAGTAAGAATATGGTCAGGCTGGTGCAGGGCCAGTGCGGCCTCCGGCATCAGCGCCACTTGGGCGTCGCGGGGGTCCTGGACCACAGTCCGGCCGCCGCTGTTCTTGATATGGGCAAGGCCTTTGGCGCCATCCTCATTGGCCCCGGTCAGCAGGATGCCGAGCAGGCCATCGCCGTAAGCGTCGGCCGCCGAGAAGAACAGGAAATCAATCGCCGGGCGGGAGAAGTGCACCGGGTCCTCCTGGCTCAGCGACAGGCTGAAGTCGTTTTCCACCGACAGGTGATAACCGGGCGTGGCCACGTAGATCAGCCCTGCCTCGATGGCCTGCTTGTCACAGGCCTCGCGCACCGGCCTGTTCAGGCGCCGCTGCAGCACTTCGGCCAACTGGCTGTGACGGTCGTCGGGCAAGTGCAGCACGCACACTACCGGCGTGACAAAGCCCGGCGGCAAGCCGCCGAGTACCTGGAACAACGCCTGCACGCCGCCCGCCGAGGCACCGATCACCACCGCACGAACGCCGTTCATGATTTGCGGAAGATCCGTTCGGGCTTGACCAACGGCTCGAAGCGATCGCTGTAAGCGGAGAAATCCACCGATTCCTTGCTGCCCAGCACCAGAAAACCGCGGTGGCACAAGGACTCATGGAACAGGCCCAAGGCCCGGTCCTGCAGGTCCTTGTTGAAATAGATCAGCACGTTGCGGCACGACACCAATTGCGTTTCGGAGAACACGCTGTCGGTGGCCAGGCTGTGGTCGGCGAAGGTCACGTTGTCGCGCAGGGTGCTGTCCATGATGGCGTTGCCGTAGGCGGCGGTGTAGTACTCGGTGAAATCACGGCGGCCGCCGGCCAGGCGGTAGTTTTCCTCATACTCGCGCATGCTCTGCATCGAGTAGATGCCCTGCTTGGCCTTGTCCAGCGAGCGCGGGTTGATGTCGGTGGCGTAGATGATGGTGCGCTCGAGCAGGCCTTCCTCACGCAAGAGGATAGCCATCGAGTACACCTCCTCGCCGGTGCTGCAGCCAGCGATCCAGATCTTGATCGAAGGCCAGGTGCGCAGCAGCGGCACCACTTCGTTGCGCAGGGCAAGGAAGTGGCTCGGGTCGCGGAACATCTCGCTGACCGGGATCGTCAGGAACTGCAACAACTGCATGAACATGCCCGGGTCGTGCAGCACCCGCTCCTGCAGCGCCGACACCGTCAGGCAGTCGAACTGGCGCAGGGCGTGCAAGATGCGGCGCTTGATCGAAGCGCCGGAGTAGTTGCGAAAATCGTAGCTGTACTTGAGGTAGATCGCCTCGATCAGCAGCCGGATCTCGATGTCGGTGTTGCGCTCGCTAGTCAAATTCGCTCCAGTTGCGGCAGCCATACGCGGATCAACGAGAACAAGCGGTCCAGGTCGATCGGTTTGGCCAGGTAATCATTGGCGCCAGCCTGCAGGCATCGCTGCTGGTCATCCTTCATCGCCTTGGCGGTCACGGCGATGATCGGCAGCTTGCGCCAGCGCGGTTGCTGACGGATCAGCCGGGTAGCCTCAAAGCCGTCCATCTCCGGCATCATCACATCCATCAGCACCAGGTCGATGTCGTCATGCTGCTCCAGGCGCTCGATGGCCTCGCGCCCATTGCGGCCGATCTCGACGATGGCGCCCTTGTGCTCCAGGGCGCTGGTCAGGGCGAAGATGTTACGCACATCGTCATCCACCAGCAGTATCTTGCGGCCCTCGAACACCTTGTCGCGGCTGCGTGCGGTCTTGAGCATGCGCTGGCGTTCATGGGACAACTGCGATTCGACTTTGTGCAGGAACAGCGTCACTTCGTCGAGCAGGCGCTCTGGCGAGCGGGCGCCCTTGATGATGATCGAGCGCGAGTACTTGAGCAGTTCGGTCTCTTCTTCGCGGGTGAGGTTGCGCCCGGTGTAGACGATCACCGGCGGGAATGAACGGATGTCCTCGGCGGTCATGCGCTTGAGCAGTTCGTTGCCGAGCATGTCTGGCAGCTTGAGGTCGATGATCATGCAGTCGTAGATGTTTTCGCGCAGCAGCGCCAGGGCATCCTGGGCCATGGCCACGGCGGTGATCTCGATATCGTCATCGCCGATCAGGCGGGCGATGCTCTCGCGCTGCAGGTCGTCATCTTCCACCAGCAGGATGTGCTTGAGCTTCTGCGTAAGCTTCGCTTCCAGGCGGCCGAACACCTCCTTGAGCTCTTCGCGGCTGGTCGGTTTGACCGCGTAACCCACTGCGCCCATGTGCATGGCCGCCTCGACGCGGTCTTCGACCGAAATGATATGCACCGGGATGTGCCGGGTGCTGGCCAACTCCTTCAGGCGCTGCAGCACGGTCAGGCCGGAATGGTCGGGCAGGCGCATGTCCAGCAGGATCGCATCGGGAATGTACTGCGCGGCCAGCGCAAAGCCTTCGTCGGCGCCCTGGGCGACCAGGCAGCTGTAGCCCAGTTCATGGGCCAGGTCGAAGAGGATGCGGGCAAAGTTCGGTTCGTCTTCGATGACCAGGATGCAGCGGTTGCTGAACGGTGCCCGGTCGCGGTCATCGGCAAAGGCCGGTGCCAGCAGTTTGGGCGCCACAGCGCTGGCGATCTGGGGTGCCGGCGGCAGGCTGTCGACCGCAGGCCGCAGGCTGAGGGCCTCGACCTCTTCTGCCTCGGCCTCGTAACGCTCGGGCACGATCAGGCTGAACACGCTGCCCTGGCCAGGGCTGCTGTCGACGCTGATCTGCCCGCCCAGCAAGTGCGCCAGGTCGCGGGAAATGGACAGGCCAAGGCCGGTGCCGCCATAGCGACGGTTGCTGCTGCCGTCGACCTGGTGGAACGCACCGAAGATCGCCTGCTGCTGGTCTGCTGCGATACCGATGCCGGAATCGCGCACGGCGAACACGATGCCGGTGCCCGCCTGGTAGCTGATGGTCATGGTGACCTGGCCGTGGTCGGTGAACTTGATGGCGTTGGACAGCAGGTTCTTGAGGATCTGCTCCAGGCGCTGGCGGTCGGTGAACAGCGTGACCGGTACCTGCGGCTCGACCTTGACCTCGAAGGCCAGGCCCTTGTGCTCGGCCAGCGGCAGGAACATGCCGCGCAGGCCTTCGACCAAGCGCTCCAGCCGAGTGGTTTCGGGGCGCATTTCGAGCTTGCCGGCTTCGACCTTGGCGATGTCGAGGATGTCGTTGATCAAGTTCAACAGGTCGTTGCCGGCCGAATAGATCGACTCGGCAAACTTGATCTGTTCGGCACTGAGGTTGCCCTCACCGTTCTCGGCCAGCAACTTGGCCAGGATCAGCGAGCTGTTGAGCGGCGTGCGCAGCTCGTGGGACATGTTGGCGAGGAACTCGGACTTGTACTTGCTCGAGCGCTGCAGGTCGTCGGCACGGGCCTGCAGTTCTTCCTGGGCCTGGCTCAGCTCGTCGTTCTTGCGGTCAAGGGCATCGGTGCGTTCGGACAGCTGCTCGTTGGTCTGCTCAAGCTCGGCCTGCTGGGTTTCCAGGTGCGCCTGGGACTCTTTGAGCACGCGCGATTGCTCTTCGAGCTCTTCGTTGGCGGTCTTGAGCTCTTCCTGCTGCACCTGCAGCTCTTCGTTGAGCTGCTGGGTTTCAGCCAGCACTTCCTGCAGGCGCTGGCGGTAACGGGCGCTTTCGATGGACATGCCGAGGTTGCCGCCGACCCGCTCCAGCAGTTCGTCGTCACGCTCCTGCAGCGGGCGCAGGAAGCCCAGTTCGATCACCCCGTTGATCTGGCCATCCTCGCTGGCCGGCATCAGCAAGGCGCTGCGCGGCAGGCCGCTGCCCAGGCCGGAACTCAGGCGGTAGTAGTCTTGCGGCAAGTCATCCAGGCGCAGCAGGCGGCCTTCACGGACCGCCTGGGCCAGCAGCCCGTCGTGGGCGGCCAGCACCTGTTCGCGGGCCTGCTCCTCGGCGTCCAGGCCATAGGTGGCCACGCGCACCAGGCGGCCATGGCCATCACGCACGTACAGGGCACCGACCACACTGCCCAGGTAGCTGGCGAAGAAGCGCAGGATGTTGTCACCCAGCATCGGCAGGGTCAGTTGCCCCAATACCTGTTCGGCCAGTTGGGTCTGGCCGTTGCGCAGCCACGCCTGGTGCTCCAGGCGTTCGGCCGAGCGCTGCTGGGCCTTGAGGTTGTCGTCATAACTGTTCGACAGTGCCAGCAGGTCACGGCGGCCCAGGTAGGCCAGCAGTGCGCTGAGGCCGACGATCAACAGCACGAAGGCGGAAATGGCCGTTACCGTGACGCTGCTGACCTTTTCGTTACGGGCCATGCGCAGTTGCTGCTCGGTGCCGACCAGGTCGTCGAACTCCTTGCGGATTTCATCGGTGATGCGCTTGCCGCGGCCATTGCCGACCGACTCACGGTAGTCACCGCCAGCGCGGCGCTGGTTGATCATTTGGTTGCCGAACTCGTTCCAGGCCTGCTGCAGGGCCACCAGCCGGTCGATGCGGTCAACCTGCTGCGGGTTGTCCTCGACCATGCCGCGCAAGCTCTGCAGGCTGCCGATGATCTTCGGCTTGGCCACCTCGTAGGGGTCGAGGAAGCGCTCGTCGCCGGTGATCAGGAAGCCGCGCATGCCGGTTTCCATGTCGATCGACAGCTTGACCGTTTCGTTGGCATTACCGATCACCCGATCGGTGTGCTCGACCCATTGCATGGCCGACAGCAGGTAGCTGATCACCGCGACAAAGGCCACGGCGCCCAGCAAGCCTACCCCCAAAGGCAGGCCAACGTTGCGGCTCAACAGCTTGCGAAAGCTTTGCTGGTCCATCGAGGCAGCTTGAATCATGTGAAAACGCCCGAGCGAAAAAAAGTCCATAGAACGGTGTGGCGAAAAAGCCAGATTTACCTGCCGCCGCACTCACCGATTATCAGCGATTCTAACCAGCTTTAGCGGCTGAGGCAGGGCATTTAGCCAGTATTTGAAGACTGCGTTCGCCAATCGTTCCCTCCAATTGCAACGATCGGTATCCTCAGGGAACTTCTGCCGCCACCCGGCGCACAGAATAAAGACATTCTTCTGGTACAGGATCAAACAATGCACCTCTTGGTAGTCGAAGATGACGACATCGTCCGTATGCTGATGGTCGAAGTGCTCGACGAACTGGGCTATGCGGCGATCGAGGCGGACTGCGCCAGCGCTGCGCTCAAAATCCTTGAAGACCCGCAACAGCCGCTGGCGCTGCTGATGACCGACGTGGGCCTGCCGGACATGCGCGGCGAAGAACTGGCCGCCAAGGCCCGTGCACTGCGGCCAGTGTTGCCGGTGTTGTTTGCCAGCGGTTATGCCGAAAGCCTCAACGTGCCGGAGGGCATGCACATGATTGGCAAGCCGTTCAGCATTGATCAGCTGCGCGACAAGGTGGTCGCCATTCTGGGCAAGTCCTGAGTAAACAGTGGATTCTTCGCGGGCAAGCCCGCGAAGGGGCCCACGCAGCGCTACGATTCTCGCCGCAACAGGTAAGTATCCATGATCCATCCCTTGCGCGCCCTCGCCTCCTCCCGCACTTCAAGTATTCGCGCCTTGACCGCCTGCAATGGCCCGGCAATCAGCAGCTCGTCGTCCGTGCCCAGGTAAGCCCCCCAGTAGATCACCAGCCCAGGGTCATCGAGCGCGGCAAACGCGCACTGCCCATCGAGCATCACCACCACATTGTCCAGGCGCCCCTGCTCCGCCAGGCGGCGCCCTGGCAACACGACCAACAGTTCGCCGATACGGTTGAGCGGCACCTGATGGCGCGCCGCCAGCGCCTGAACACTGCTGATGCCGGGGATCACCTGCAAACGCAGCGACAGGCCGCATTCGCGGAGCCGCTGAAGAATGCGCAGGGTACTGTCATACAGGCCCGGCTCGCCCCAGAGCAGAAAGGCGCCAATGTCGCCGCTGGCCATCTCATCCGTGATCAGCCGGGCATACAGCGCGGCACGCTGACGGTGCCAATCCTGAACCGACGCCACATAATCACTGGCCTCGCCATCGCGCTGCGGGTCCGCTACCTGCACCAGGCGATAGCCGCCTTCAGGCCGATAGCGTTCCAGGATGGCCTTGCGCAGCCGCACCAGTTCGTCCTTGTCCGTGCCCTTGTCGAGCACGAAGAACAGTGTGGCGCGGCGCAGCGCCTCGACCGCCTCATAGGTCACCTGGCGAGGGTCGCCCGGGCCGATACCAATCAGCAACAGGTCTTTCATCACAGCGCCCTGGACAATAACCAGCTGCCATTGTCGGCCGGCTACGGGTGTTTGGCAAAGCGCGCTTAGAAGATCGCGAAGTTGTAGCTGACGATCACCCGCGTCTCGTCCATGTCGCGTGCCCACTTCTCATAGTTGCTGCGGTACGTGGAGTTACGCAGGCGCACGCTGACATCTTTGAAGGTGCCGGTTTGCACCTGGTACTTGAACTCGGTATCGCGTTCCCATTCCTTGCCTTCGGCGTTACTGCCCGGGACCTTGATGTGGTCGCCGTTGATGTAGCGGGTGAAGAACGTCAGCCCGGGCACGCCGAGGGCCTTGAAGTCGTAGTCGTAACGCAGCTGCCAGGAGCGCTCCTGGGCGGCGGCGAAGTCATTGACCTGCGCATAGTTGACCAGGTACGGGTTGCTGCCATCGAGGTACGGCATGGCACTTTCGCCATACATGCGTTGCCAGCCGGCGCTGATCTTGTGCCCGCCCAGGCTGTAGCCGAGCATGCCGCTGAAGGCGCGATGGTCGATCTCGCCAGCGCGGGCGTTGCCGATGTCGTCACTTTTGATCAGGCGCAGGTCGGCCGAAAGGCTGCCGAGCGCGAGCGGCTGGCTGGCCACCAGGCCAAGAAAGTGCTGGCGGTAAATGTTTTCCAGCTTGGCCACCTGATACTGGGCGCTGAGCCGGTCATTGAAGCGATAATCCAGGCCGGCCAAATCAAAGTGGTCGGCTTCGATATCGCAGGCATAACGCTTGTTCTTGCAGTGCACGCGAATGTCTTGGCGATCAGTGGAATCACGCGCGGTGTATGTGTTCAGGCGGGCCAGGGTGAACTTCAGGTCATGGAGTTCTTCGGACGTGAGCATGGCGCCGTGGAACATAGTCGGCAACAGGCGGCCATCGTTGTATTTCAACAGCGGCACATCCGGCATCATCGAACCGTACTTGAGCACGGTGTTGGACACCTTGACCTTGGCGGCCAGGCCCATCTTCGCATACTGGTCGGCAGCGTGCCGTGGGTCATGACCTGTAGACGGCAGCAAGCCGCTGTTACTGTCCGCCGGGCTGGAGTCGAGCTTGAAACCGAACATGCCCAGCGCATCCACGCCAACGCCTACCGGGCCTTGGGTATAACCTGACTGGACATTGAGAATGAAACCTTGCGCCCATTCTTCGCGCTTGGACGCACCCTGGCTGGAACTGCTGTGGCCGTCACGGAAGTCCCGGTTGAAATAGACATTGCGCGCTTCAACCTTGGCACTGCTGTCTTCTAGAAAACCGGCGGCCTGGGCATGCGTGCCAGCACACAACAGCAACAGGCCGGCAACACGGCGCCCGGGGGCGAGAGGAAGGGGGGCAAACATGCGAGGGAAGATCCAAAGTCAGGCGAAAAAACAATACGGGGCAACGCTGTGCCACGCTGATGCGACGCGGCCGAAGAGCATTCAGCCATCATCTGAAATAATCGCGCACAGGCTCTGGAATGCACCATTGGACCATGGTCTACAGGCACTGGAGTGGGCAGCGAGAAACGCTCGAAGCCACCGCTCGGAAAACTTGTAAAGTTCCCGTCTTACTTGGAAAAGTTTGCGGTTTACCCAACTGCTACTAATGTCTACACTCGATATCAGCGAACAGTTTTACCCACCCGCGTGGCCGGCGTTAATTCGCTTCAATGTTCGTCGCGCCTGCCACGGATGACGTACAGGAGTGATTACAGTGTCCAGACTTGCAGAGTTTCGTGCTGCCGAAAAAGCGCTCCAGGAACAGATGGCTCAACTGGAGGCGCTGAAAAAGGATGCCGGCCTAAAACGCGAAATCGAATTCGAGCAGAAACTAGTCGGCCTGATGAAAAGCTATGACAAAGGTCTGCGCGATATCATCGCCATTCTCGACCCGAAGGCCGTTACCCGCGGCGCAGCCAGCGCCCCGAAACAGCAGCGCCGTGCGCGCGTGGTGAAAGTGTATGAAAACCCGCACACCGGCGAGCTGATCGAGACCAAAGGTGGTAACCACCGAGGCCTCAAGGCGTGGAAAGAACAGTATGGCGCCGGCACGGTGGAAAGTTGGCTACGCTGATGAAACGTCAACACTTGCTTCACACTTTTTTCACAACGGCTGGCTCAGTATCGAGACAGCTAAAGGACTAGCGACCCCATCACGCGCCCGCACATGCGGGCCTCTCTTCCAGCGCCCTGCCTTGTGCAGGGCGCTTTCATTTGCGCAATCGCTTCACTGCCGTATCATGGCCCCCTGTCTGTTCCGCTGGCCCCGCTGCCAGCCTCGTCTCTGGAGTACCCATGAGCCTGCACGATCTGCAAACCCTGCCAGGTGTCACCGCACAGCCTGACGCCGCTACCGCCAACTTCGTCTTCAACCACACCATGCTGCGGGTCAAGGACATCGAGAAATCGTTGGATTTCTACACCCGCGTGCTGGGCTTCCGCCTGGTCGATAAACGGGACTTCCCGGAAGCGGCCTTCAGCCTGTACTTCCTGGCGCTGGTCGACCCGGCGCAAATCCCTGCCGATGACGCCGCGCGCCACCAGTGGATGAAGTCAATTCCTGGCGTGCTGGAGCTGACCCACAACCACGGCACCGAGAACGACCCGGCGTTCGCCTACCACAACGGCAACACCGACCCACGCGGTTTTGGCCACATCTGCATCTCGGTGCCGGATGTGCGCGTTGCCTGTGCACGCTTCGAGGCACTGGATGTACCGTTCCAGAAGCGCCTGGCCGATGGCCGCATGAACCACCTGGCGTTCGTCAAGGACCCGGACGGTTACTGGGTCGAAGTGATCCAGCCAGCTGAACTCAAAGGCTGAGCACGCGTTGCGAGCCTCGTCGGCTCGCGCTCGTCGGGCCGGGAACTCCCGGCCCCTTGCTGTGGTATATGAAGGTAAGCGCTTCACTAGCCACAGCGAGGTAAGGACGATGCAATCTCTTCACTGTGAATACCGCGACCACACCATCACCGCCAGCGTGATGCCTCACCCAGACTCACCTCTTCCCTATGCGGCCGGCTGCCTGATCACCGACCCTGAAGGCCACACCAGCAGACGATTGTCGATGCCGATGAAGTTCTTCTCAGACCTTGAGCACGCTCAGCATGTGTCCTTGGCGCATGGCAGGGCCTTGGTGGATCAACGGCTGGACGAAGGGCATAAAGCCTTCTGAGGTGCTGGCAGCACTGGCCTCTTCGCGGGGCAAGCCCGCCCCTCAGGAAGTATGAACACTTGTGGGAGCGGGCTTGCCCCGCGAAGGGGCCGGCGCAGGCGACCTAGATATCCCGCGCGTAAGCCACGGCAGCGTCAACCTGCTCCGCCGTGGGCCGCACCCCGGTGTACAACACAAACTGCTCCAGCGCCTGAAGTGCAATTACCTCCAAGCCGGTGATCACCGGTTTGCCCAACGCCTGGGCCCGGCGAATCAGTGGCGTCAGCGCCGGCATCGCCACCACGTCGAACACCCGTTCGGCTGCTGCTATGGCGGCCTCGCTGAATGCCAGCTCCTGCGCTTGCGGGCCGCCCGCCATGCCAATTGGCGTCACGTTCACCAACATTGGCGGGCAACGATCACCCAGCTCGGCCACCCAGCGATAACCACACACGTCCGCCAGTTGCCGCCCGGCCTGCTCGTTGCGCGCCACGATGATGCCTTCCTTGAACCCCGCATCGCGCAGCGCGCTGGCAACCGCCTTGGCCATGCCGCCACTGCCGCGCAGGGCAAAGGCAGTGGCCGGGTCGACACGATGCTGTTCGAGCAATTGGCGCACCGCAAGGTAGTCGGTGTTATAGGCCTTGAGGTGGCCGTCGCAATTGACCAGTGTGTTGACCGACTCGATGGCTGCGGCTGACGGGTCAACCTCATCGACCAATGCCAGGCAGGCCTCCTTGTACGGCATCGAAACCCCGCACCCCCGAATGCCCAACGCCCGGATGCCCGCCACAGCAGCGGGCAGGTCAGCCGTGCTCATCGCCTTGTAGTAATAATCCAGGCCCAACTGCTGGTAGAGATGGTTATGAAAGCGCACCCCAAAGGTACCCGGCCTGCCGGCCAGGGAAATGCACAGTACCGTGTCTCTGCTGGGAGTTACCGTCATAACCTGCTCCTTGTTCATAACCTGAATCGTTTATTCAGCGTAACAGAGGCCACCACTGGTCGTCGCTTACACAACCTTTACCATTTCCCTGTGCTCAGCTGACAGATACCCGAGTCATATTGATAAGGCCCCAAGCGCGGGGTTTTATCACGAGGTAGTCACATGAACCGTCTTGTTCCTGGAATCGTCCTGCTGGTCGGTGCCCTGGCCATCAGCGGGCAAGCATCCGCCCACGGTGGCGGCGGTGGCTGGTATGGCCCAGGCCCCCTGTTGGGTGCTGCTGTGGTCGGGGCAGTGGTCGGGGCGACGGTTTCCGGCGGCCATGACCGTACCGTCTATGTCGAGCGCCAGCCCGCTTACTATCCGCCACCCCCGGTATACGTGCAGGCGCCGCCGCCTCCAGTGTACTACCAGCCCTATTACGTTCCGGCTCCACCGCCGCCGGCCTATCGCGTTTATGGCCCGCCACCGGTGTACTACGGCCCGCCACGCTGGTAACTGTTGATAAAGCTAATGAGCACTATTGAGCAAGTTGATTTCAAACCGGACCGGCTGCTGCGTAAGGTAGGGCCATGTTTTACAGGAGGTCCACATGGCCACTATCCATATCATGTCCGTTGTCGGCAGCGCCGTCCCTTCTACCCTGCGTGAAAAGGGCCTGCTGGCTTGCTGGTACCTGGTCAGCAACGGCGAAGCGGTGAGCGGCCCATTGGCCACCCGCGCCTCTGCCCAGGCGCTTGCCGAACAGCTCCAAGCCGACTGCCTGATCGCTTGACCGAATTTGTTGTGCGTTGCTCCCTACGCCTGTTCTGACCCGCCGCTTGGCGGGTCTTTTTTTGCCCGACCAAACCGACGAACGGATGCGGCAAAACCGTTACAGCATGAAGCTTTTTTCATATCGATGGGGTGGTGTAACGAGCAATCGACAGCCGTTAAGCCATACTCCACAATGCGAGCGTTTTTTGGGGGAAAACCCTTGCACAGCCAACGACATACCAACTTTTAGTGAGCCTCAACGTGAAAACATCCCTGTCCATCCTCAGCCTGCTGCTGTTGCTCACAGGTACCGCGACCCTCCCGTCGACCGCTGCTGCACAACCCCCTGCCCAGGTTCAACGCGACCCTTCAAAGCTGCATCTGGCTTCCGGCAGCGCCCTGCTGATCGACCTGAACACCAACCAGGAACTGTATTCGAGCCACGCCGACCGCGTGGTGCCGATCGCCTCGGTGACCAAACTGATGACGGCGATGGTGGTGCTGGACGCCAAGCTGCCCATGGATGAGATGCTCACCATGACCATCGCCAACAACCCGGACATGAAAGGCGTCTACTCGCGCGTACGCCTGGGCAGTGAGCTGAACCGCCGCGAAACCTTGCTGATCACCTTGATGTCGTCGGAAAACCGCGCCGCCACCACCCTGGCCAACCACTACCCCGGTGGTTACCCGGCATTCATCAAGGCGATGAATGCGAAGGCCCGCAGCCTGGGCATGGCGCATACCCGTTACGTGGAGCCGACCGGCCTGTCGACGCAGAACGTTTCCAGCGCCCGCGACCTCGCCAAGCTGCTGATGGCATCACGCAAGTACCCGATGCTGAGCGAGCTGTCGACCACCCGCGAGAAAACCGTGGCGTTCCGCAAGCCCAACTACACGCTGGGCTTCCGCAATACCGACCACCTGGTGAACAAGAGCAACTGGGACATCAAACTGACCAAGACCGGCTTCACCAATGAAGCCGGCCATTGCCTGGTACTGCTGACCCGCATGGATAACCGTCCGGTGGCCATGGTGATCCTTGACGCCTTCGGCAAGTACACCCACTTTGCCGATGCCAGCCGCATGCGCCAGTGGCTGGAAACCGGCGCAGCCAAGCCGGCACCGGCAGTGGCGATGCAGTACAAGTCGGACCGGCAGACCAAAAGCCGGTTGGCTTCGGACTAACCGCTGCGGGCCATTCGCGGGTTAGCCGCGAATGGCCCATGCAACCCCTTCACGCCTGCGTGCTGACCATCCCGCCAGCACTGCTGCCGCCGGTCTTCTGCAACGCTTCGAGCAGTTGTGCCGTGGCAGTCATGATCTCGCCATTGATCGTGGCAATACTCGCCTGCTTGCCCGTCACTGCGGCCAACTTGGCCGTCTCGTCCATCTTCTGCGCCATCAGATTGGCCAGTTGCTTTTGCTCATCGGCCAACTGCTTCTGCAGCTTCTTGATCATCTCGCGCAGTTGCTTGATGTGTGCGGGCTCGGAACTCTCGTCGCTCTGCTGCGCACCTTGCGCGCCGCCGCCGCCCTGAGCCTTCGCGGTTTCCGTTGACGCGGCCTGGGCGCCGCTCTTCTGTGCGTCGTCGGTTTTTTCGGTTTCACTGCCGCTGGCAGCCTGGGCCGTGCTTGCAGCCTGCACCGATGCCGTGTTGATGGTGACCGCTGAGATGCCTGTCATGTTCGAGCCCCTGCCTTCAAATAGGTCCTTGCGTTGACCCCACTATCGGCAGGGCTGCGCAATTCTTTAGGCCGCCCAGGCCATCGCCTGCGCGGCACCTCAGTAAATTCCCCACCACGTGGCTCGTTCCAACCAATGTACTCGCGCAGGAGCCGGAGCACCGGCGGGCGCCCACATTCGACCGTTATGGAATCGCAGCCATGAGCCAGTCTTCAAACACGGAAACCATCAAGGATCTGATCGGCGTCGGCTTCGGCCCGTCCAACCTGGCCTTGGCCATCGCCCTGGAAGAGCTCGCGCAGACCCAAGGCCATGCCCTCGACGCACTGTTCATCGACAAGCAGAAGGAATACCGCTGGCACGGCGAAACCCTGGCCACCCAGAGTGAGCTGCAGATCTCTTTCCTCAAGGACCTGGTCTCGCTGCGCAACCCCACCAGCCCCTACAGCTTCGTCAATTACCTGCACCAGAAGCAACGCCTGGCCGACTTCATCAACCTCGGCACCTTCTATCCCTGCCGCCTGGAGTACAACGACTACCTGCGCTGGGCTGCCGAGCATTTCGCCACCCAGGCCGTGTACGGCGAAGAAGTGCTGCGTATCGAGCCGGAAGTCAAAGCCGGCCGGGTCGAGCACCTGCGCCTGGTATCACGCGATGTAGAAGGCCGCGAATACAGCCGACGCACCCGCTCGGTGGTGGTCGGCAGCGGCGGCACGCCGAAAATTCCGGAAAAGTTCGGTGCGTTCAAGGATGATCCTCGTGTGTTCCACCACTCACGGTATTTGAGCAGCCTCAACAAACTGCCGTGTGCCGAAGGCAAGCCGATGCGTATTGCGGTGATCGGCTCCGGCCAGAGCGCCGCCGAAGCGTTCATCGACCTCAACGACAGCTACCCGTCGGTAAAGGTCGACATGGTGCTGCGTGGGTCCGCGCTCAAACCGGCTGACGACAGCCCATTCGTCAACGAGATCTTCTCGCCGGACTACACCGACCTGGTCTTCAACGAACCCGCTGACCAGCGCGCCAAGCTGCTGGGTGAATACCACAACACCAACTACTCGGTGGTCGACCTGGACCTGATCGAGCGCATTTACGGCATCCTCTACCGCCAGAAGGTGTCCCATCAGTTCCGCCACAACGTGCTGTGCCGTCGCCACGTGGACGCTGTAGTCGCCACCCGCGAGGGCATCGAGCTGACCCTGCGCGACCTGGCCACCGGCCAACAGCAGACGCACCGTTACGACGCGATCATTCTCGCCACCGGCTACGAGCGCCGCTCACACCGCGACCTGCTCGCACCGCTGGCAGGCTACCTGGAAGACTTTGCCGTCGACCGCAACTACCGCGTACTCGCGAGCCAGGACCTGCAAGCATCGGTTTACCTGCAAGGATTCTGCGAAAACAGCCATGGCCTGAGCGATACCCTGCTCTCGGTGCTGCCATCGCGTGCAGCCGAAATCGGCCAGGCCCTTTACCACGACCTGGCTCGCCAACAAGGCAAAGCGCAACCCGTGGCCGCCCTGACCAGCGCCTGATCTCCCCGCGCAGCCCTTCAAAAGCCGGCACGGTGCCTCGCGCACCTGCCGGCTTTGTGCTTTCCGAAACATTTGCTTGCATTTAAATCGGCAGGATTTCCATTCTCATTCGTCTTTATAAATGCAGCCCCAGTGGTTGGGCATAAGCTCGACCCTCATTTTCAGAAGACCGACTGATGGCCAAATCACCGAAAAAATCCAAGTCCAAGCTGTGGTTCCTGGTCCACAGCTGGCTCGCCCTGCCGATCTGGTTCTTCGTCCTGATCGTCTGCTTCACCGGCATGCTCGCCGTGGTCAGCCAGGAAATCGTCTGGCTGGCCAACCCCGATGTGCGTGCCAGCCAGCCTGACGACAGCGCCGAACGCCTGAGTTTTCAGCAAGTGCTGGACGCTCTGAACCAGGCCGAACCCGACATGTCCGTGCGCTCGTTGAGCCAGCCGGATGGCTCGCATTTCGCCATCAAGGCACGTGTAACCCTCGCCGATGGCACCACGCCGACGCTGTACGTCAACCCGTACACCGGGGCGATCCAGGGCAAGATGCCTGACTTCAACTTCGAGGCCTTCACCCGTGCCCTGCACGGCTGGTGGCTGGTGCCATTCACCAACGGGTACAGCTGGGGCTGGTACCTGGTGTCGCTGCTGGGCTTGCCCATGCTGGCATCGCTGGTCACCGGCCTGGTCGTGTACAAGAAGTTCTGGAAAGGCTTTTTCAAACCCGTGCGCACCGGCCACGGATCGCGCATCTTCTGGGGCGACCTGCATCGCCTGGCCGGCGTCTGGTCCATCTGGTTCATCGCGGTCATTTCGATAACCGGCATCTGGTTCTTGATCCAGGCGATCCTCGGCGACAATCACATCACCATTTCCAGCGAACCGGTGGTACCGGTGATTGCCCGTGAGCAGGTGCCGCAGAGCACCGATGGCAGCCCCGCGCCACGCATCGACCTGGACGAGGCCGTGCGCATCGCCGGCCTGGCCATCCCGGGCGTCGACATCAGCTTAATCTCGCTGCCTGCCACCGCCTACAGTCACATCGACCTGGGTGGGCGCGGCTGGTACCCGCTGATGTTCCAAAGCGCCGCGGTCAACCCCTATACCCGCGTCGTCGACAGCCAGTTCCTGCTTGGCGACCGCAGCGCCCTGGAGTTCGTCACCGAATCAATGCGGCCTTTGCATACCGGTGACTTCGGCGGCCTCGCGATCAAGCTGGTGTGGTTCTTCTTCGGCCTGGTCCTGACGCTGATGGTCTTGAGCGGCCTGCTGATCTGGACCAAACGCACCGCACAGGCCACCGCTGCTGCACTCAAGCGCAGCGAACGGGCACCCCGTGCGCGGGCCAGCGACATCACCGCGGAGATTCAACCATGAGCCAGGCCCGAGCCCTCCCCGCCAACCCGTTGAAACAGTTCTGGCTGAAGTGGCGCTTCCACCTGAACATCCTGCTGATCCTGATTCCGCTGGGCTTCATGCCCAAGTACTTCGCCGACGCCAGAATGTTCCGCGGCGATGCCGGGCTGGGCGTGAACCAGATCAGCGATATCCAGGTCGGCCCCTACAGCATCGACCTTGCCGAATTGCGTGACGAGGCGCCCCGCGCCGACGGCCCGGCCGGCCATTTCAAAGCCTTCAACGCTGCGTTGTGCAAGGCCTGCACCAACGAAGTGAAGGCCGTCTACCTGCGCATCGGCAAACCCCGCAGCCTGCGTGCAGCCGGCACCATCTTCTTCGGCGCGCCGTACCGCATGGGCACCAACCTGCCGGTACCACCACGCACCCGGCCCGACGCGCAGGTGTGGGTCACCATCGAAGGCTGGGACGGCAGCATGCACCAGGCGTCGGTCCCGCTCGCCAAGGCTTCGCCGGCCACCGTGGCCTGGCTCGAGAAACAAGGAGGCAAACCATGAAACACCTGATGCGCAGGCTCGCCCTGCCCCTGCTGATGCTGGCCGCAGGCCCTGCCCTGGCCCACAACCCGATGTGCGAATGCAAAGCGGTCGACGCCGGCCAAGTGAAATGCACCGGCGGCTTCTCCGACGGCAGCGGCGCCCCGGGGGTGACCCTGGACGTGATCGGCTACGACGAGCAGGTACTGGTCGGCGGCAAGCTCGGCGAGGATTCGACGCTTACCTTCAAGCGCCCGGACGGTGAGTTCTACGTGCTGTTCGACGCCGGCCCCGGCCACGTGGTGGAAGTCGACTACGCCGACATCGCGCAACCATGAGCGGCCCGACCCTGAGCCGCACCCAGCTGGTGCGCCCCGCCGGTGCCGGGCATGAAACCCTGTATGTGCTGCTGGTCAGCCTGCTGATCGTGATCGTCGCCGCCACGGTGGTGCTGCTGCGGGGTGAGCGCGAGGACGAGCAAGCCATCGCCAGCCATCAGATCGACGCCCGCCGCGACCTGTCGGCCGCCGAGCAGGGCATCTACACCGACCTGCTGGTAGCGTTCGATGAGGTCCAACTGCTGCGCGAAGAAACCGCTGCGGTCCCTGGCGTAGAAGCCTTGGCCGAAGAAGGCCTGCCACCGTTCGTGATGGACGCAGGTAGCCAGAGCCGTGGCAGCCACCAGTGGCAATGGCTGCAGGCCGGCGCTTATCTCGGCCGCAGCCAGGCGCCGCAGGTGGCCGGCAGCTTCCTGCTGATCTTGCCGGGCGACAGCAACGGCCAGGCCGATGTCTGGCTGCGCCGCGACAGCGCCGCCGTGGTGCCGGACGACCTCGGCCAGGCCGCGCTAATCGCCGCCGGCTGGCAGCAAGTGGTCAGCCATTACGACGCTGGTGTCACCCGCGAACACCGTCACTGAACCCAAGGAATTTCCCCATGTTCCGCTCTGCATTCGCCCTGCTCCTGGCCTTCGCCCTGCCGGCCCTGGCCCTGGCCGACACCGGCAAGCCCCTGCGCATCGGCATCACTCTGCACCCGTATTACAGCTACGTGAGCAACATCGTCGGTGACAAGGCCGAGGTGGTGCCGCTGATTCCAGCAGGCTTCAACCCGCATGCCTACGAGCCACGGGCTGAGGACATCAAGCGCATCGGCAGCCTGGATGTGGTGGTGCTCAACGGTGTAGGCCATGACGATTTCGCTGACCGCATGATCGCCGCCAGCGAAAAGCCTGACATCAAGACCATCGAAGCGAACCAGAACGTGCCGTTGCTGGCAGCCACCGGCATCGCCGCGCGCGGTGCGGGCAAGGTGGTCAACCCGCATACCTTCCTGTCGATCAGCACCACCATCGCCCAGGTCAACAACATCGCCCGCGAACTTGGCAAGCTCGACCCCGACAACGCCAAGTTCTATACCCAGAACGCCCGCGCCTACGCCAAGCGCCTGCGCACCTTGCGCGCCGAGGCGCTGGCCAAGGTCACCGAGGCCCCGGGCGCCAACTTTCGCGTTGCCACCATTCACGCCGCCTACGACTACCTGGTGCGCGACTTTGGCCTGGAAGTCACCGCCGTAGTCGAACCTGCCCACGGCATCGAGCCGAGCCCGGCGCAACTGAAGAAAACCATCGACCAGCTCAAGGCGCTGGACGTCAAGGTGATCTTCTCGGAGATGGACTTCCCGTCGGCCTATGTCGAGACCATCCAGCGCGAATCGGGCGTGCGCCTGTACCCGCTTACGCACATTTCCTACGGCGAATACACCCCGGAAAAATACGAAGTGGAGATGAAGCGCAACCTCGACACGGTGGTCCGCGCTATCCAGGAGAACCGCGCATGACCGCTGCCGCCAACCTCGTGACGCACGGCGGGCCACGCATCGAGTTCGCTGGCATCGACCTGACACTCGGCCGCACGCGCATCCTCGAACAGGTCGCTTTCAGCGTCACCGCTGGCAGCGTGCACGCCATCGTCGGGCCCAACGGCGGCGGCAAGAGTTCGCTGATCAAGACCCTGCTCGGTCAGATGCCCCACCAGGGCCAGCTGACCCTGGACTGGCCGGGTGAGCAGCAGGTGATCGGTTATGTGCCGCAAGCGCTGGAGTTCGACCGTGGCCTGCCGATGACCGTCGACGACTTCATGGCCGCGATGTGCCAGCGGCGCCCGGCCTTCCTCGGCCTGTCGCGCCGCGTGCAGCCGGCCATCGATGCGGCGCTGGCACGGGTGGGCATGCTCGACAAGCGCAAACGGCGCATGGGCGCGCTGTCGGGCGGCGAGCGCCAGCGCGTGCTGCTGGCCCAGGGCCTGATCCCCGAACCGCAGTTGCTGGTGCTCGACGAACCCATGTCGGCGCTGGACGAAGCCGGCATTCAGGTGTTCGAACAGTTGCTGCATGGCTGGCGCCAGGCCGGCACCACCGTGCTGTGGATCGAACACGACCTGCAGGCGGTGCTGCGCCTGGCCGACCGGGTCACCGGCCTGAGCCGCCAGGTATTGTTCGACGCCCCACCGGCACAAGCCCTGACCCCGGAGCGGCTGCTGAGCCTGTTCTCCGTCCACCCGCGCAGCGAGAGCGTCGCCTGATGAGCTATGAAGCATTTCGCCAACTGGTCCAGGAATGGGCCAGCGCTGGCTTCCTGCCGGAGGCGCTGGCCTACGGTTTCGTGATCAACGCACTGGTCGCCGGGCTGATGATCGGGCCGGTACTGGGCGGCCTTGGCACCCTGGTGGTGGTCAAGCGCTTTGCCTTCTTCTCCGAGGCGGTCGGCCATGCCGCCCTCACCGGCGTGGCCATCGGCATCCTGCTTGGCGAGCCCTACACCGGCCCCTATGGCAGCCTGTTCGGCTACTGCCTGCTGTTCGGCATCTTGCTGAACTTCCTGCGCAACCGCACCGGGCTGTCGCCTGACACGCTGATCGGGGTATTTTTGTCGGTGTCGTTGGCGCTGGGTGCGAGCCTTTTGCTGATGCTGGCCGGCAAGATCAACGTGCATATCCTCGAGAACGTGCTGTTCGGTTCGGTACTGACCGTCAGCGCCCACGACCTGGTGGTGCTTGGGGTGGTCGCAACCCTGGTACTGGCGCTGGCCCTGCCACTGTATAACCGCATCATCCTGGCCAGCTTCAACCCGCAACTGGCGGCGGTACGTGGCGTGGCGGTGAAGACCCTGGACTACCTTTTCGTGGTGCTGGTGACACTGGTCACGGTCGCGTCGGTGAAGGTGATCGGGGCGATCCTGGTCGGTGCGCTGCTGGTGATCCCGGCGGCAGCCGCGCGCCTGGTCAGCCAGTCGCTCAAGGGCTTCTTCTTCATCTCGGTGCTGATTGCAACACTGAGCACGCTGCTGGGCATCCTGCTGCCGATCGTCTTCGACCTGCCAGTGCCCTCGGGCGCGGCGATCATCCTGGTCGCCGGCATCTGCTTCGCCCTCGCAGCCCTCGCCCGCGCCCTCGTCCCACGCCTGCAAGGAAACCCGGCATGAACCTGAAACAGCTGACTTTGGCGCTGGCCCTGGCCGGCCTGCCTGCGCTCTCATCTGCCACGCAAGTGCTGACCACTCTGCCGGTTACCCACAGCCTGGCCAGCGCCTTGCTCGACGGCACCTCGGTGCAACTCAAGCGCGCCGCCCCGGCCAACCTGCCGGCCAGCCGCCAACCTTCCTACTTCAGCAGCCGTGGTGGTGATAGCCTGGCCAAAGCTGCGCAGCAGGCGGATGCGGTGATCGGTGTGCGCTCGATCTGGCGCGACGACCCGCTGTACCCGATGGCCCGGCGCAGCAATATCCGCATCGTCGAGATCGATGCCGCGCGGCCGGTTGACGGCGCCCTGCCGGGTATCGCGGTGAGTGGCGACGACGCCTACGGCGCCTACCCCTGGCTGAACCCGACCAACCTGGGGCGCATGGCCGACGTATTGGCCAATGACCTGGAGCGCCTGGCGCCTGCCGACAAGGCGAAGATCCAGGGCAACCTGGCGGGGCTCAAGCGCCAGTTGCTGGAGCTGACAGCCAATAGCCAGACCCAGTTGGCCAAGGCCGACAACCTGACCGTGGTCAGCCTGTCCGAGCGACTGGGTTACCTGGCCAGCGGCCTGAACCTGGATGTGGTGGAGCAGGCGCTGCCGGCCGACGGCAAGTGGGATGACGCGGCGCTCGAGGCGCTGGCCGAGAACCTCAAGGAGCAGGACGTTGCGCTGGTGCTGGACCACCGGCAACCGGATGCGCAGGTGGCCGAGGTGATCAAGGCTAGCGGGGCCAAACTGCTGGTGGTCGAAAGCGACCCCGAAGATGCAGTGGTCGGGCTCAAGGCCAGTGTCGATCAGGTGGTCGGGGCACTGAGCAAAGGATGATGCTGCCTGGCCTGGCCCTTTCGCGGGGCAAGCCCGCTCCCACAGGGTATTTGCAGTGGACTTGTGGGAGCGGGCTTGCCCCGCGAAAAGGCCGGCACTGACACAGCAGATCTAACGCTTCATGCACCGCTGATACCGCTCATCCACCCGCCCTGCAAACCACGCCGTGGTCAGCTTGCGGGTAATCTTCGGGCTCTTCAGTTCGATCCCCGGCAGCCTCGCCCGCGCCACCGGCTTGCCCGCCGCGGCATCAGCCAGCGCGAACACCCCGCTGTACAGCTTGCTGTCCTCGAACGCCAGGCTGTCGCCCAGCGCCAGCTGGCTGCGGATCTGTGGGTTGCGCAGCCCCAGCTTCGCGCCCAGCTTGCGCGCCGCCTGCTCGGTGGTACCTGGCATGATCGCGCCCGGGGCAATCAGGTCGCCATCCAATGCCAACGCCACGCCTGTCACCGAGCTCAAGGCAGCTTGAAACGCGGCATTGCGGCTGGCGTACCAACCGGCGTTGAAATCGGCAAAGCGATAAAGCTGGCGATCGTAGTGGGCGGGGTAGCCGAGCAAATGGCCGATGCCGAAGTACATACCGCCTCGCCGACTGAAGACTTCCTGGCGAATCGTGCCGTCGTAGGTGTAGGGATAATCCTTGGCGTGCTGCTCGGCAAACTCGACACTGACCTGCATCGGGCCACCGGTGTGCACCGGGTTGAGGCCGCCGAGCAACGTCTTGCCCAGCGGCAGGCCGGCGATGAACTCGTCGTACAGGGCACTCAGCTGCCGCTCACTGCGCACCGCGAGCAGCCGCTGCTGGTAGGTCTTGCCATTGCCCGACGGTGTCTTCAACGCGCCGTCGACCAGCAAGCCCGGAATATGCAAGCTGGCTGCACGGCGGTCGATTTCTGCACGGGCGATGCGCCCCAGGTTTGGCACCTGCGGGTCGGCATTGAAGGTCGACTCCTGTTCGGTCACCGCCAGCATCGCGCACAGGTTGCTCTTGCTCGGCGCAATGCGCTGGGCTTCGAACGCCACCTGGATATCCTTGGCCCAGCCTTCGCGGTCCTTGGCCTGGGCAGGCAGCAAGCGCATGAGCTGGGCGCGCACCTTGGCAGGGTCGGCTTCGGGCTCTTCCTCGCGGCGCCCGGCGCAGCCCTGCAGCAGCGCCAAGGCCATCAGCCCCGCTGCCAACAACCGCCCGTTCAGGGCTGATCACCGACCATGTAGGTCTTGCTGATGTGGCGGAAACGAGGGTGGCTGGCGCTGCCCATCAGCTCGAACAGGACCATTTCACGGGTGACGATGTGCGCCCCGGCCTGGCGCATGCGCGCAAACCCCGCCGCCCTGTTAGCCGCGGTACGGCTGTCGCAGGCATCTTCGACCACGAATACCTGCTTGCCCAGGCCCAGCAGGCCGAGGACGGTCTGCAGCACACAGACGTGGGTTTCCATGCCACAGACGATCACGTGCTCACGGGCCATCAGGCTGGCGGGCAGGCACTGCGCCGCGACGCAGGAAAAGTGGCTCTTCTCCACCACCTCGGCCGCCGGGGCCGCGGCAATGAGCTCAGGCAGGGTGTGGCCCAGCCCTTTGGGATACTGCTCCGAGATCACGATCGGCAGCTCCAGTTCGGCACTCGCGGCCAGCAACCAGCGCGCACGTGCGCGGGTGCCCTCGGGGTCGCTCATGGCGCCGATGAGTTTTTCCTGGATGTCGACGGCCAACAGCGTGGCCTTGTGAGGGTCGATCAGCATGGTCTGCCTCTTGCCTGGGAAAACCCTAGCCTCCCCCAGGCAAGCGGCGGCGTCAATCAGGCCGAACGCCTGAGCGGCTCCAGCGACGCAGCCAGCGCAGCGAGTACGCGGTCCTCGTGCTCATGGATGAAGAAGTGGCTGCCAGGGAACATCCGCAAGGTGAATTCACCGTGGGTTTCTTGCCGCCAGGCCAGCAACTGCTCCTCGCTGGCCCGGTCATCTTCGCCCCCTAGCACGTGCAGCGGGCACGCCAAGGCGGGCCGCTGGCGGTAGGCATAACGGCCGCAGAGCAAAAAGTCGGCGCGCAGGATCGGCAACGTCAGGCTCATCAGCTCGGCGTTGGCCAACACTTCTTCCGGGGTGCCATTGAGCTCGCGCAGCTCGTTCCTCAGCTCATCGTCAGACTTCGGGTCGCGCCAATTCTTGCCGTCGTAATCCTCACGCCGGGTCGGCGCTGCGGTACCGCAGGCGAACAACGCCCGTGGCGGCGGGCAGCCCAGCGCCTGCAGCTCGTGGGCCAGCTCGAAGGCCAGCAACGCGCCCAGGCTATGGCCCAACAGTGCATACGGCGCCGCAGCGGCCAGGCGTTGCTCGGCTGCCAGTTGCCTGGCAAGGGCCTGCATGTCGGTGTGCAGCGGCTCGCCCATGCGCGCACCGCGCCCGGGCAATTCGACCGGGCGCAGCTGAATCCAGGCCGGCAGCTTGCGCCGCCAGCGACTGTAGACCATGGCGCTGGCGCCTGAATACGGCAGGCACAGCAGGTTGAGTACGGTCACTGTGCAGCGGCTTCAGCCATCTTCTGACGCAGGCTCAGCGGGCGCATGTCGGTCCAGACCTCGTCGATGTAAGCCAGGCAGTCCTTCTTCAGGCCGCTCTTGCCCACAGCACGCCAGCCGTTGGGGATCGCCTTGTAGTCGGGCCAAATGGAATACTGCTCTTCGTGGTTGACCACTACCTGGAACTGGATATCGTCGCGGTCGAAAACGGAAGTCATTGCCTGTCTCCTTGAGTGATAGATGCCCACGTGCGCTTGGCGTAGGGCGGCTCTCAGATAGACGTAGGAAGCTTCCGGAAAATTAGGGGCTGTTTTTGGCGTAGCAGCTCACGCCCCGCCAAGCAAATCATGCGCATCCAGCAACCGGTACGCCACCTCGGGGTTGCGCTCCAGCCCCCGCCGAATCGCCGCAGGAATCGACTGCCGGGTCTTGCGACATAACCCCGCCTGCTGATCCAACTCAATGACAATACCGCGCATCGTGCGCACTTCGTTGAACCCAGGCGCAATGCGCACGCGGATACCCAGGTTTTCGTACATCCGTTTCTGCAGCCGCTGCAGGTCTTCCAGGTCTTTGAGGTTTTCCAGGCGTACGAGCAGCCGCTTCTCCTCCTGCCGGGTGAGCAAGAGGATGCGCTGCGCCGCCGACGGGTGCTCGTCCAACCGTTCGCGGCCGCAGTCACAGGCGCCAGGCGGGCACGGTTGGCGTAGGGAAGGTGCTGTGCTCATAGGCCCAAGCATAGCCTGAACGCACCCATTTGCGCCTCTGCCAGCAAAGGCCGCTCCTGCGAATCAGCCCCAGCGTTACAACTGCACCAAGCGCTCCCGCAAGAACGCCACGAACCCTTGCACCGGCCTCGCTACCTGCCGGTGCTGCGGGTACACCGCCGACAACTGCAGCGCCGGCGGCGTCCAGGCGTCCAGCACGCGCACCAGGCGCCCATCGGCCAGCGCCTGCCCGACGATGAACGTCGGTAGGTAAGTCACCCCCATGCCGGCTATCGCCGCATCCCGCAGCAATTCGCCATTGTTGGCCCGCATCCGCCCGGCCACCGCAATCGCCTGCGCCTTGCCGCCGTGCTTGAACTGCCACTGCACCTGCCGTGAATGCCCGTAGGGCAGGCAGTCGTGCCCGGCCAGTGCTTCTGGCAGCGCTGGCGTACCCCGCGCGTCGAGATAGCCGGGGCTTGCGCAATACACCCGTTCGACACTGGCGATGCGCCGCGCAATCAAGCTGGAATCTTCCAGCGCACCGATGCGCAAGGCCAGGTCATAGCCTTCACCGATCAGGTCCACGGCCCGGTCGCTAAGGTCCACTTCCACGTCTACCAGCGGGTGCAAACGCAGGAATTCGGTCAGCAGGCAACCCAGGTGCGCGATGGCAAACGACAGCGGCGCACTCAGCCGCAAAGTGCCGCGCAGGGCCTGATCCTGGCCGCTGATGTCGTGCTCCACCTGCTGCACTTCACCCAGCAGGCGCAGCGCCGACTGGTAGTAGTGCTGGCCCAGCGGCGTGGCGTCAAGGCGCCGGGTAGAGCGGTTGAGCAAGCGCACGCCCAGGCGGTCTTCGAGTTGCATCAGGCGCCGGCTGACGGATTGCTTGGACATGCCCAGGCGGTCTGCGGCCGCAGTAAAGCTGCCGGCTTCCATGACCTGGGCAAAGATCCGCATGTCTTCGTAGGGGTTCATTGTCTCGCTCCTGGTGACAGTAAAACGCTTTATAACGGCTTTTTCCCATCCGTGCATCTGCCTAATCTACTCACAAGTCGCAGCGATGGCCCTGAAGGCCAGGCAAGACGGCCACCCACAGCATTTGCACAGAAAAGGATTCGCGCATGAACATTGTCCACAAAACCCTCACCGCCAGCCTCCTTGCCTTGTCCGTGTCCAGCGCTTTCGCTGCAGGCAGCCCAGGCGTCGAGCACCACACCCAGGCCTTCCTCGAAGCCCTGGAAAAAGGCGGCGGCAAGCCGCTCGAGCAACTCAGCCCGAAAGACGCCCGCGCCGTGCTGACCGGCGCCCAGGCCTCGGTCAAGGTCGACCTGTCGGGCATCGAAGTGCAAGAACGCACCCTCCAGGCCAACGGCGAGTCGATCAAGCTGCAAATTGTGCGGCCAGCCAACGCCAAGGGTGAACTGCCGGTGTTCATGTTCTTCCACGGTGGCGGCTGGGTGCTGGGCGACTTCCCGACCCACCAGCGGCTGATCCGCGACCTGGTGGTCGGCTCCGGCGCAGTGGCGGTCTATGTGGACTACACGCCGTCACCCGAAGCGCACTACCCCACCGCGATCAACCAAGCCTATGCCGCGACCCGCTGGGTGGCCGAGCATGGCAAGGAGATCGGCGTGGACGGCAAGCGCCTGGCGGTGGCCGGCAACAGCGTCGGCGGCAACATGGCCGCAGTGGTAGCGCTCAAGGCCAAGCAGGCGGGTACCCCGAAGCTGCGCTTCCAGCTGCTGCTGTGGCCGGTAACCGATGCCAGCTTCGAGACCGGGTCGTACAAGCAGTTTGCCGAAGGGCACTTCCTGACCACCGGGATGATGAAATGGTTCTGGGACAACTACACCCTTGATACCAAGGCACGTGAACAGATCTACGCCTCGCCGCTGCGGGCCAGCAGCGAGCAGCTCAAAGGCTTGCCACCGGCGCTGGTGCAAACGGCCGAGTTCGATGTGTTGCGCGACGAAGGCGAGGCTTATGCGCGCAAGCTGGATGCGGCTGGGGTGGCGGTGACCTCGGTGCGCTACAACGGGATGATTCATGACTATGGGCTGTTGAACCCGCTGAGCCAGGTGCCTGAGGTGAAGGCGGCGATGCGCCAGGCGGCTGGAGAGTTGAAAGTGCATTTACAGTAATGCGCTAGAAAAAAGACCCGCGTGAGCGGGTCTTTTAGGTTTTGCAATCTACCCAATTCGAGCAACGTGGCACAGACGACCTGACGGCGGCTTTCCGCCCTCAGTGCAGCCGCGTAATTTACATGTCTACGAAAACAACGCCAAGGATCGACCATAGTGCGCCAGCAACCATCAGTCCCATTGCTACGCTCATTCGCCGCCGCAAATATTCAGGAAACTGGTCAATATCGTCAGGATGCAACTGACCACGGCGGATGAAAAGGTTAGGCCATAGCACTGCACTGCTCATCCCAGCTACAACCATGAATCTCGCACGTAGGCTCAGCGTTCCTGAAAAGTGTGCCTCCTCTACCAGCAACGAGCTGCGCCTGAACGCGTGACACATAACCATGAAATGCCGCGAACCGGCGATATAGAAATCAATCGCTAATCCTATAACAATCATTCCCAGAGGGCAGCACAAGAAGACTAAGCGAGCATAAATTGTCCAATCCTCTAACCTAGTTATATATAAACTCATAAATTTGCTCCCCCGCCTTTTCGCCGATTGTCTCTACACCTTTAGATACACCAAAGGCCGTGGCGCCAACTGTGACAATCCCGCAGGCAGCTTTACCCCAAACTCCAAACTGGCACACCGCTACAGCCGCCGCTCTTCCAACTCCCGCGCCCAACGCCCCACCGGCAAGTCCACCTGAGAAACTGCCAGTCTCCGTAAAACGCACTTTCTTACACTCATCTGTCTCACCGGCACGGCAAGCTTCATGTACCTTCAGGTAGGAAGCGCTGGCACCGAGTCCGACCCCAACCCAACCCCCGTACTTCAGGTATTTGGAGACCTTCGCCACCTCGTCCAGGTGCGTGACGTAACCCGGGATCTGCCCTGGCACACCCGCTTTCTTCCAGTGATGCACCACACTTTTGGTAGAGATCCCGAGATCACGCCGTAAATTGTCGTAGCTGCCCAAGCCTAGCGATTTGTTCAGAAACGCTGTGCGCAATTGGCCATCCAGTTGTTTGTGGAGCTGCTTGCGCAACGCAAAAAATTCAGGGCTGTTCAGATGGCCATGCAGCGCAAATTGGCGTTGGTGTAAAGCTTCGATCCCTTTCAATGTATCCTTTACCTGCGCCAGCCCCTTCTCAAGCATATTCGTGCCCACCCCCATGGACTGGCTCGCACCATTGAGCACCCCGGCAATCTCACCGATGTGCTTCATCATGAAGTTGGCCTCTTCATCTGTAAGCATCGCCAGCGTCGCTCTTGCCTCCTGTGCCACCATCATCAGGTCAGTCTGCGCAGCACTGCAGGAAAACCCGCTGCGGGGGCTGCCGAGCACGAAGATTTCACCCGCTTTGAAACCTTGCGCAGAACCAGGATTCAAGCGCTGCAACAATGCCACTGGCAGAGGGCTGTTCACCTCCCCAAGGCTCTGAAGCACCTGCTCGAACGACATGCTACGTTGCACAATGTGGAAGCCAGGCTCAAGTGCAGACAATGAGCCAACGGGAGATGCGTGGTACGCCTGAGCTGGGGTTTGCCCTGATGAAGAAGCCGGGGAACGGGCGGCAGGGGCAGGCGATGTAACCTGGGCAGAACGGCTGCCAGCCCCGTGCACGGCTGACTGCGCAATCACCCGGTTGCTGCCGCTCGGGCAATCACACTTGACGAGCGCCCCATCCACAACAGCCGGTTTACCGCCGATGACGAAAAAACTCACCCCTTCCACGATGATGCCGGCCTTCTCGCACTTCGGGCACTCGGTCGTGGCATCGCCCAGACGCAGCGCACGTCGGTTGTCTCCCCGGTAGCTGGTACTGCTGGCAATACAGACCGCGCCGGTGGTGGTGATATCACCCTCCAGCGCCTGCCCTTTTCCATGTATCGATATGCGCGTCATGCCTAGCCTCCTGCCGTAGAACACTGGAAGCTAACACCGGAAACGCATGTATCGACCTGGCGCAACGAAAATCAGAATTGCCCTACAAGCGTTATGCTGGTGGCGAGAATGACTGTTGAAAAGAAGTAATGGTAAAGGTGGCGCAGGTACTGGTGCTTGAAGTCCGGCTACGAGAGTTGCCGGTATGCCATGACTCTGCAGCGGCTGTTCACGGGTAACCTTGCATGCCCCCACTGGTACGACGGAGCACATGAGTGTTCTGTAATACCCACGAAGAAGCCGGTACTGATCATCTCAGGGCTCGAACCCTTCGACAATGATGACCTCAGCCTTGGCCACCCCCTGGCGATGGCTGCAGGCGTCCTGATACAGCTCAGAGCGATAACAGGCCACCGCCTGCTCGTACGACTCGAACTCGATCACCACACTGCGCTGCGGCGTCGGCCGCCCCTCCATCGCTTCGCTGCGCCCTCCCCGCGCCAGAAACCGCCCGCCAAACGCAGCAAAGGCCGCAGGCGCCCGTTGGGTGTACTGCTGGTACTGCTCGAGGTCGGTCACGTCCACGTGGGCGATCCAGTACGCTTTCATCCGCTGATCTCCTGTTGCAAAAATATTTATGTATGATGGTATACCATAATAATCACCCTACAACAGTGAGTGTGCAGCATGCCCTTCAACAGCATCGAAGAACTCCTCGAGGACTACCGGCAAGGCAAGATGGTCCTGTTGGTGGACGACGAGGATCGGGAAAACGAGGGCGACCTGCTGATCGCCGCCGAGCACTGTGACGCCCAGGCCATCAACTTCATGGCCCGCGAAGCGCGCGGCCTGATCTGCCTGACGCTGACCGACGAGCATTGCCAGCGCCTGGGCCTGGAGCAGATGGTACCGGCCAACGGCAGCGTGTTCAGCACCGCCTTCACCGTGTCGATCGAGGCCGCCGCGGGCGTCACCACCGGCATTTCCGCCGCCGACCGCGCGCGTACCGTCGCCGCCGCCATGGCCGCCGACGCCCGCCCCGAAGACCTGGTACAGCCTGGCCATATCTTCCCCTTGCGCGCCCGTGAAGGCGGTGTGCTGAACCGCGCTGGCCACACCGAAGCGGGTTGCGACCTGGCGCGCCTGGCCGGCTTTGCCCCTGCCTCGGTAATCGTCGAAGTGCTCAACGACGACGGCACCATGGCCCGGCGCCCCGACCTGGAAGTGTTCGCCGCCCGCCACGGCATCAAGATCGGCACCATCGCCGACCTGATCCATTACCGGCTGAGCACCGAGCAGACCATCAAACGTATCGGCGAGCGCGAACTGCCGACCGTGCATGGCACCTTCCGCCTGGTCACCTACGAGGACCGTATCGAAGGCGGTGTGCACATGGCCATGGTGATGGGCGATATCCGCCGCGAGCAGCCGACGCTGGTGCGCGTACATGTGATCGACCCGCTGCGCGACCTGGTCGGCGCTGAATACGCCGGGCCGGCCAACTGGACGCTGTGGGCGGCGCTGCAGAAGGTTGCCGAGGAAGGCACCGGCGTGGTGGTGATCCTGGCCAACCATGAATCCTCCCAGGCGCTGCTGGAACGGGTGCCACAGCTGACCCAGCCGGTGCGACCTTACCAGCGTGGGCAGTCGAAGGTGTACTCGGAGGTGGGTACCGGTGCACAGATTCTGCAGGACTTGGGCGTCGGCAAGCTGCGCCACTTGGGCCCGCCGTTGAAATATGCCGGGCTGGCCGGGTATGAGCTGGAAGTGGTGCAGAGCATTCCGTACGAGCCAGTGATGGTCAGCTGATACAGGGGCTCTGTAGGCGCAGCGGAGTGATGGCCGGTAGCCTGATGCCTCTTGCCAAAAGTTTGGAATACCATAATATGATATCCCGTAGACCTTAAAATCTCGGGCCGCCACCTACACTTGTTAACGGCCACCGACACTTTGTTTTAGCTGCTCCCCGAATACTGTTGGCGGGCGCACTACCAGCCCCGCCTCGAATAACAAAAGCAACGAGGGCGTAACCATGCTGTTGAGCAAACGTGTAACCGCTGTGCTGTCCGCCAGCCTGCTGACCCTGGCCTGTCAGGCCGTCCAGGCCGCCGACAGCCTCAACTTCGTCAGCTGGGGCGGCACCACCCAGGACGCCCAGAAAGAAGCCTGGGCGGTGCCGTTCAGCAAATCGACCAACATCAAGGTCGTCCAGGACGGCCCCACCGACTACGGCAAGCTCAAGGCCATGGTCGAGAGCGGCAACGTGCAGTGGGACGTGGTCGACGTGGAAGCTGACTTTGCCCTGCGCGCCGCCAGCGAAGGCCTGCTCGAACCCCTCGACTTCAACACCATCCAGCGCGACAAGATCGACCCACGCTTCGTCTCCGATCACGGCGTAGGCTCGTTCTTCTTCTCGTTCGTGCTGGGCTACAACGAAGGCAAACTGGGCGCCAACAAGCCGGTGGACTGGACCGCCCTGTTCGATACCAAGACCTACCCTGGCAAGCGCGCCCTGTACAAGTGGCCGAGCCCCGGCGTGCTGGAGCTGGCCCTGCTCGCAGACGGCGTGGCACCCGAAAAGCTCTACCCGCTGGACCTGGACCGCGCCTTCAAAAAGCTCGACACCATCAAGAAAGACATCGTCTGGTGGGGTGGCGGCGCCCAGTCCCAGCAGCTGCTGGCCTCAGGTGAAGCCTCGCTCGGCCAGTTCTGGAACGGCCGCGTCTACGCGCTGCAGCAAGACGGTGCACCGGTTGGCGTGAGCTGGAAGCAGAACCTGGTCATGGCCGATTTCCTGGTCATTCCCAAAGGCGCCAAGAACAAGGACGCGGCCATGAAGTTCCTGGCCAACGCCAGCAGCGCCGAAGGCCAGGCCGACTTCGCCAACAAGACCGCCTACGCGCCGGTCAACGTCGACAGCATCGCCAAGCTCGACAAGGACCTTGCGCAGAACCTGCCGACCGCCTATGCCCAGGATCAAGTCACGCTGGACTTCGCCTACTGGGCGAAGAACGGCCAAACCATCGCCGCGCGCTGGAATGAGTGGTTGGTCAAATGAAAGTCGCCATCAACGCCCTGCACAACGCGCAAGGTGCCCCCACGGGCACCGGCGCCCCGGGAACGGCCCCACGCCGGGTAAGCCTGGGCCAGCGCTGGAAAGGCAGCCGTAACCTGCTGCCTGCCCTGCTGTTCCTGGGGCTGTTCTTCTTCGCCCCGCTGATCGGCCTGCTGCTGCGCGGTGTGCTGGAGCCAGTGCCGGGCCTGGGCAACTACGAGCAGCTGTTCGCCAACTCGGCGTATGCACGGGTACTGTTCAACACCTTCTCGGTCGCCGGTGTGGTCACCCTGATCAGCGTGCTGCTGGGCTTTCCGCTGGCCTGGGCGATCACCTTGGTGCCCAATGGCTGGGGCCGCTGGCTGCTGAACATCGTGCTGCTGTCGATGTGGACCAGCCTGCTGGCGCGCACCTACTCGTGGCTGGTGCTGCTGCAAAGCTCGGGCGTGATCAACAAGGCGTTGATGGCGATGGGCATCATCGATGCGCCGCTGGAGATGGTCCACAACCTGACCGGTGTGGTGATCGGCATGAGTTACATCATGATCCCGTTCATCGTGCTGCCGCTGCAGGCGACCATGCATGCCATCGACCCGATGGTCCTGCAGGCAGGCGCCATTTGCGGCGCCAGCCCGTGGACCAACTTCTGGAAGGTGTTCTTGCCGCTGTGCCGTTCGGGCTTGTTCTCGGGGGCGCTGATGGTATTCGTGATGTCGCTCGGTTACTACGTCACCCCGGCGTTGCTCGGCGGTGCGCAGAACATGATGCTGCCCGAATTCATCATCCAGCAGGTGCAGTCGTTCCTCAACTGGGGCCTGGCCAGCGCCGCCGCCGCGCTGCTGGTGGTGATCACCCTCGTGCTCTTCTACCTGTACCTGAAGCTGCAGCCGGAGTCCCCGGTCGGCAATGCGAGGTAATACGCCATGCTTCTGTCTCCCAACGCCATGGGGCGCCCGCTGCGCACGGGGCTGTACCTGACCACCGGGGTCATCGCGGCCTTCCTGCTGCTGCCGGTGGTGTTCATCATCCTGCTGTCGTTCGGCTCATCGCAGTGGCTGGTGTTCCCGCCGCCGGGGTGGACCTTCAAATGGTATGTGCAGTTCTTCGCCAACCCAGAGTGGATGGATGCCGCCCTGGCAAGCCTCAAGGTGGCCGTGCTGACCACCCTCGCTGCCGTGCTGCTGGGCTTGCCCACGGCGTTCGCCCTGGTGCGTGGCCGCTTCCCAGGCCGCGAGATGCTCTACGGGTTGTTCACCATGCCGATGATCGTGCCGCTGGTGATCATCGCGGTGGCGGTGTACGCGCTGTTTCTCAAGCTGGGCTACACCGGCACGCTGTTCGCCTTCGTGGTCAGCCATGTGATCGTCGCCCTGCCCTTCACCATTATCTCCATCATCAACTCGCTGAAGCTGTTCGACCAGTCGATCGAGGACGCCGCGGTGATCTGCGGGGCCTCGCGCCTGCAGGCGATCTTCAAGGTGACCTTCCCGGCGATTCGCCCGGGGATGATCGCCGGCGGCCTGTTCGCCTTTCTGGTGTCGTGGGACGAGGTGGTGCTGAGCGTGATGATGGCCAGCCCCGACCTGCAGACCTTGCCCGTGAAAATGTGGACCACCCTGCGCCAAGACCTCAGCCCGGTGATCGCCGTCGCCTCGACGCTGCTGATCGGCCTGTCGCTGCTGGTCATGGTCATTGCCGCCGCCTTGCGCCGGCGCACCGAAGTCAACGCCTGAGCGCGCGGAGAAAACAACAATGAGTGCAGTGATCAAAGACAACGCGCACAACAAGACCCTGGTCAGCCTGCGCGGCCTGAACAAGCACTACGGCGATTTCACCGCCGTAGACAACCTCGACCTGGAAATCCAGGACGGCGAGTTTCTCACGTTCCTCGGCTCCAGCGGCTCTGGCAAGTCCACCACCCTGTCGATGCTGGCCGGCTTCGAGACACCCAGCAGCGGCGAAATCCTGGTCGAAGGCCAGTCGCTGGTGAACGTGCCGCCGCACAAGCGCGACATCGGCATGGTGTTCCAACGCTACTCGCTGTTCCCGCACCTGAACGTGCGCGACAACATCGCCTTCCCACTGGCTATCCGCAAACTCGGCGCTGCAGAAACCAGCAAGCGGGTCGACGCCATGCTCAAGCTGGTGCAGCTGGAGCAATTCGCGCACCGCAAGCCCTCGCAGATGTCGGGCGGGCAGCAACAGCGCGTGGCGATTGCCCGCGCGCTGGTCTACGAGCCGCGCATCCTGCTGATGGACGAACCGCTCGGCGCGCTGGACAAGAAGCTGCGCGAAGACCTGCAGGATGAACTGCGCCAGTTGCATCGGCGCCTGGGCATCACCATCGTCTATGTGACCCATGACCAGGAAGAAGCCATGCGCCTGTCCCAGCGCATCGCCATCTTCAGCCACGGCAAGATCGTCGGCCTGGGCACCGGTTACGACCTGTACCAGAACCCGCCGAATGCCTTCGTCGCCTCGTTCCTGGGCAACTCGAACTTCCTGCAGATCAAGGCCAGCGGCCATGGCGCCGGCAGTTTCGAGGGCCAGCCGCTGGCGATCCGCCTGACACCTGGCCTGGCCGCCGGGCAGGACGCACTGATCATGGTGCGCCCGGAAAAAGCCCTGGCCCTGACCACTGAACAAGCGGCGCGCGAACCGTTGCCCACGGGCTGGAACGAGGTCATCGCGAAAGTCGGCGAAGTGCTGTTCCTTGGCGAAAGCCAGACCTGCCACGTGATGACCCCAGGCGGTACGGAAATGACCGTGAAAGCATTGTCGGCCGCTGGCATGCCGATGCAGCCGGGCGATACCGTGAAGGTGCGTTGGGCGGTAGCGGATGCGTGCATTTACACCGAGTGGGCGCAAAGCGACCTGAGCAAATCGGCAGGGGCGCATTGATCGGCAAGCAACCCCGAATGTACCGGCCTCTTCAAGGCTTGCGCCACGAAGGGGCCGCTACGTTTCAACCCTTCAGGTTCAGAACGACAGGCCCAGTTTGACCCCGTACTCGTCACGCTTGAGTTCGGTGTTGTCTGCCAGCAAGGTGTCTTCGTCCAGCTCGTAGTTGGTGCGGGTGTAATACACCCCGGCATAAATCGGGAAGTCGCCCTGCTGGTTCATCAGCAGGCTGATCTCGGCATACGGGTTGGTGCGGTCCCTCGTGTCCGCCCTGTCGCTGCCGAGTCGTTCCACATCGAGCTTCACCTTGCCATCGATGCTGCGCCGCACGCCAGCCTCCACCCGCAGCGTTGCCGCATCGAACTGATGGTTGTAACCGAGCGCCGCCTTGGCGTAGGGCCCTTTGTAGGTCAAGTCGCTGTCCAGCCTGCGGCCCTCGATTTCGAACCGCGTCCAGGCGTAGCCCGCGCCCACGATCACATCGACAAAGTTGCGCGCATCCAGTGCCGCCCGCCAACCCAGGTCGAGGTTAGCCTGGGCTTCCTTGAGCTTGTTGTCCTTCTGCTTGGTGTATTTGCCTTCTGCACCGACCTGGTAGATGAACCCGGATTCGGCCGTCATCTTGTTACCGAAGTTGGCGAAAACGCCACCCTCACCCACGTGTTCCGACTGGCTTTGCTGCCCCCCATGAAAGTTGAATTCGTCGTAAGCGCCTAACAGGCCAAGGGTGAACAATGGATCGGTGCTGGGTGCGGCAGTGGCCGCCAGAGGTGAGCCCATCAGGGCAAGAATGCAGGTATGACGTAACAGATAACGAGTACGCATGCGTGAAGTCTCCATGACAGCGAAACGAATGGCGAACCCTCATTACGAGAATAGCCCCGCCGCGAAAGTTCGGAAAAAAATCATCAAATTCGCCCAACTCTGTGTTTCGTCACACTATTGCCAACCCTCCACATGATTGACGCGCGTGCCCGCGAGTGGTCATATGCGCGCCAGTTTCAGGTGTCCTGCGCCGCCGTGCGCAGGGTGAAACGGGAAGCCGGTGCGTCGTGTTCCACGACAAGTCCGGCGCTGCCCCCGCAACGGTAAGCGAGCGATACCTTCGACACACCACTGTGCACCTGCATGGGAAGGTGAAGGCGTCATGACCCTCGCAAGCCCGGAGACCGGCCTGAGGCTTCACTTGGCAACCCGCGGTGGGCGGGCGCAGGCCGGTATCCGCGTGCGCGCCTGCGTGTGCGGTTGCGCCTTTGCGTGTTTTCCACCGGGATCCATTCATTCCTGCAGCAGTGGAAAGACATGTCCCGTTTCTTCAAGCTTCACCCTCTGGCGGCCTGCCTGGCCGTCGCCCTGCCAGCCCTGGCCGATGACCAAGGCTCAGCCGTCCTGGCGCTGCCGTCCACGGCCGTCACCGACACCCGCGATGACCAACACGTCGACCTCGCCACGCCGACCCAGGCTGGTTCACGCCTGAACCTCAGCGCCCTGGAAACCCCGGCCAGTACCAGCAGCATCACCGCCGAACAGATCCAGCAACGCAACAACTTCACCGTGCAGGACGCCGTGACCCGCTCGCCGGGCATCACCTTCGTCGGCAGCCCGGGTGATGGCGGCACCGGCCTGTCGGCCCGCGGCTTTACCGGGCAAGGTTCGGTGATGACCTTGTTCGACGGCGCGCGCCTGTATACCGGTGCTGGCACCCAGACGTTCCCGGTCGACCCGTGGATGGTCGAGCGCATCGATGTGATTCGCGGCCCGGCTTCGGTGCTGTATGGAGAAGGCGCCACCGGTGCAGTGATCAACGTCATCCCGAAAAAGCCCGTGACCGGCGACATTCACAACCACCTGCGCCTGGGCTATGGCTCCTGGGACCGCCAACAACTCGGCCTGGACAGCGGCGGCAGCCTCAGCGAGCGCCTGAGCTACCGCCTCACCCTCAACCAGCAGGCGGGCAACGGCTGGGTCGACCGCACCGAGTCGCGCAGCCTGGCACTCAGCGCGGCGCTGCGCTTCGACGCCAGCGACGATTTGAGTTTCACCCTGGCCCATGAACGTGGCGACGCGCAGCCGGCGAACTACTACGGCACCCCGCTGATCGACGGGCACTACCGCAGCAGCCTGCGCAAGAAGAACTACAACATCCAGAATGACGTGCAGCGCTACCACGACGAGTGGACCCGCCTCACTACCGACTGGGCCATCAACGACCAGCTCAGCGCCAGCAACCAGCTCTACTACATCAAAAGCCGCCGCCACTGGCGCAACGCCGAGGACTACAGCTGGGATGCCGACCGTGGGCAGCTGCTGCGCCAGAGCTACCTGCAGATCAAGCACAACCAGGAGCAGATCGGTGACCGCCAGACCTTCACCTTCGACCATTCGTTGTTTGGCCTGGCGAGCAGGACCCTGGTCGGTGCCGAGTACAACAAGGTGCGTTTCAACGTGGACAGCAACGCGCCGTACAACGACGTCGGCGGCGACTACATCGACCCATGGCAACCGGCCCCGGGCGGGTTCCACAGCGATTCGCCCACCCGCCCGCAAACCCTTTCCACCACCCACACCTTCGCCCTGTTTGCCGAGAACCGCCTGCAACTGACCGAGCGCCTGTCGCTGGTGACCGGCGTGCGCCGCGACCAGAACCACATCGACCGCGACAACCTCACCAACAACACGCGCAGCGACCGCAGCCTGCAAGGCGGCAACTGGCGCGCCGGGCTGGTGTTTGCAGCCACTGACAACCTGTCGCTGTACGGCCAGTATTCCACCAGCGAGGACGGGGTGAACAACCTGATCAGCCTGAGCCCGACGCAGATGAACTACGACCTGACCGAGTCGAAGCAGACCGAGCTGGGCCTCAAGCAACGCTTCTGGGAAGGTCGCGGGGAGTGGACCCTGGCGGCCTTCCACATCGTCAAGAAAAAGCTGCTGGTGGATGACCCGCTCACCCACGAAAAGCAGCAGGCCGGGCAACAGACCTCCGATGGCCTGGAGGCGACGCTGGAGCTGGCCTTGCCGCAGCAATGGCAGGTTTCTGCCAATGCCTCGCTGTTGCGCGCCAGGTATGACGACTTCGACGAGACGGCCGGCGGTGGGCCCCAGGACCGCAGCGGCAACCGCCCGGCCAATGTGCCACGGCGTACCGCCAACCTGTGGCTGACCAAGGGGTTCGGCCAGCAGGTGGAAGCCGGCATTGGCGCGCGCTATGTGGATGAGCGCTACGCCGACACTGCCAACACCCAGCGCGCACCGGGGTACACCGTGGTCGATGCCAACATCGGCTGGCAGGTGTTGCCGGACGTGCGGCTCGGGTTGCAGGTGAACAACCTGTTCGACCGGGAGTACGTGGCCTCGGCGTTCAGTGGCACGCAGTGGATCATGGGCGTGCCGCGGTCGTACTTTGCTACCGTGGATTACAGCTTCTGATCTGAGTTGGCTGTACCGGCCTCATCGCCGGCAAGCCGGCTCCTACAGGTACAGCAGCGCCGTGTGGGAGCCGGCTTGCCGGCGATGAGGCCCGCATGAACAGCACAAAAACCACTACCAGGCAGTCATGGAATAGTTATAAGATAACGTTTCATTTGACATCCATTCCTGCCTGCGACCCTCTTCCATGACAAGTGCCGCCGCCACCCCCACCCTGCTCACCCAGCGCCTGCAGAGCATCGACGCCCTGCGCGGCCTGGTGATTCTGTTCATGCTGCTCGACCACGTTCGCGAGACGTTCTTCCTGCACCGTCAGGTCAGCGACCCGATGGCCATCGACGTTACCGACCCGTCGCTGTTCGCCAGCCGCACCCTGGCCCACCTGTGCGCGCCGGTGTTCGTACTGCTCACCGGCCTGTCGGCCTGGCTGTACGGCGAAAAGTACCAGGGCCGCAGCGATGTCTCGGCGTTCCTGTTCAAGCGCGGCCTGTTCCTGGTGGTGCTGGAGTTCACCCTGGTCAACTTCGCCTGGACCTTCCAGCTGCCGCCCAGCGTGATCTACCTGCAGGTGATCTGGGCCATCGGTGTCAGCATGATCGCCCTGTCGCTGCTGGTGTGGCTGCCGCGCCCCGCGCTGCTGGGCTTGGCTGGCGTGCTCATCGCCGGCCACAACCTGCTCGATGGCCTGCACTCTGGCAGCGGTTCGGCGATGCACGTGCCTTGGGCGATCCTGCATGACCGTGGCTGGCTGGAGGTTTCCGACAGCCTGCGCCTGCGAACCTCCTACCCGGTGCTGCCGTGGATCGGCGTGATCGCCCTGGGCTATGGCCTTGGCCCATGGTTCGGCCGTGGTGTGCAGGCGCACCAGCGTCAGCATCAGCTGCTGCTGGCAGGCGTGATCGCCGTGCTGGGGTTCGTCGTGCTACGCATGCTCAACGGCTACGGCGAAGCGCCGTGGAGCGGCTACCCGACGCTGACCCAAACGCTGATGAGCTTCTTCAACATCACCAAATACCCGCCTTCACTGCTGTTCCTGGCCCTGACACTTGGTTGCGGCCTGCTGTTGCTGCGCGCTTTCGAACGCGCCGGCCAGGCACGCTGGATCAGTGCCCTGGCGGTATTCGGCGCGGCGCCGATGTTCTTCTACCTGCTGCACCTGTACGTACTGAAGCTGCTGTACCTGGCATGCGTCGCGCTGTTCGGTTTGAACCACGGCGACTTCTTCGGCTTCGACGGCATTGGCGCGGTGTGGCTGAGTGCTGTGTTGCTGGCCGCGGCGCTGTACCTGCCGGTGCGCTGGTTCGCCCGGCTCAAGGGCCGCCGGCGCGACATCGCCTGGCTCAAGTACTTCTGATTTAGCGTTTTCACCCGGCGCCTGATGGTCTACCATGCGGGCCGCCGGTTTCCACCACGGAATTAATAGGGAATCCCAGGCCGCGCAGGCGCGCCAAACGGAACTGCCCCCGCAACTGTAGGTGCCGAGCCCGCTCCATGAATGCCACTGGGTCCCATGATCCGGGAAGGCCGGAGCCGGGTGATGAAGCACCAGTCAGGAGACCTGCCGGCTTACATTCACCAACCGGCGGGGTGTCCGGGATTGGCCATCAGTGTTGCCCCTGCCGCCTGCAGGGGCTCGGCGATGCCTGTCCGTGCGTTCCTTCCGTGAACTGTCCGATAGGAGATCGCCCAGCATGCTGCCTCGTTTCGCCACCCTGCTCGCCGGCCTGAGCCTCACCGGCGTGGCCCACGCCGCCGCCACGCACTACCCGCTGACCGTGGACAACTGCGGCATGCCGCAGACCTTCGCGCATGCCCCCGCGCGCGCGGTGACCATCGGCCAGGCCGGCACCGAAATGCTCTATGCCTTGGGGTTGGGTGAAAAGCTGGCCGGCACTTCGCTTTGGTTCAATAATGTGCTGCCGGAGTACAAGGCGTTGAACGACCAGGTACCGCGCCTGGCCGACAACGACCCAAGTTTTGAAGCGGTGGTCGGCAAGCGCCCTGAGCTGGTGGCGGTGCAGTTCGAGTGGATGGTCGGCGCCCAAGGCGTGGTCGCTACCCGCGAACAGTTCAACGAACTGAAGATCCCCACTTACCTGCTGCCCTCGGACTGCGAAGGCAAGGACAACCTGGTGGGTGCCGACGGCACCCGGCTGCAGGCGTTTCAGGTCGACAGCATCTACAAGAGCGTCAGCCAGCTGGCCGAAATCTTCGACGTGCAGGACCGCGGCGAGGCGCTGAATGCCGACCTCAAGGCGCGCCTGGACAGCGCCAGGCAACAACTGGCCGGCAAGGATCTGAGCAACACGTCGGCACTGTTCTGGTTCTCCAGCGCTGACCTGGATATCGACCCCTACGTCGCCGGCCGCCAAGGGGTGGCCGATTTCATGCTGCGCACCCTGGGCGTGCGCAACGTGGTCGAGTCCACCGAAGAATGGCCGACCGTGGGCTGGGAAACCATCGCCAAGGCCAACCCGACCTGGCTGATCATCGCCCGTATGGACCGCCGCCGCTTCCCCGCCGACGACTACCAGAAAAAACTCGAGTTCCTCCACAGCGACCCGGTCACCCAGCACATGGACGCCGTGAAGAACAACCGCATCATCATCCTCGACGCCGACGCCATGCAAGCGGGCATCCGCCTGTTCCGCGGCCTGCAGACCTTGTCGGCGGCGTTCGCCAGCGGTAAAGCGGCACAGTGATGAAGCGCCTGTTGCCCTGCACTGCCCTGGCCTTGGCCGCCCTGCTCGCAGCCCTGTTTGCAGGCACTGCCATTGGCGAAACCAGCGTGTCGCCCAGCGTGGTCTACCAGGTGCTGGCCAACCACCTGTGGCAGGCCGGTTACCCGGTCGACCCGATCGACGCCGGCATCATCTGGAACTACCGCCTGCCCCGCACCCTGGTCGCTGCGGCCTGCGGTGCAGGGCTGGCGACCTGCGGGGTGATCCTGCAGGCGCTGCTGCGCAACCCGCTGGCTGAACCCTACTTGCTGGGCCTGTCGGCAGGTGCCTCGACCGGTGCCGTGCTGGTCGGCCTGCTGGGCTTGGGCGGCGTAGCCCTGAGCATGTCCGGCGGCGCATTCGTTGGCGCCGTGGCGGCTTTCGCCCTGGTGCTGATGCTGGCCCGCGCGGCCGGGCCGAGCAGCAACAACGCCCAGGTAATCCTGGCCGGCATCGCCGGCTCGCAACTGTTCAACGCCCTGACCGCATTCCTCATCACCAAGTCGGCCACCGCCGAGCAGGCCCGCGGCATCCTGTTCTGGCTGCTGGGCAACCTCAGCGGCGTGCGCTGGCCATCGGTAGGGCTGGCGGTGCCAGTGGCGCTGTTCGGGCTGGTGGTGTGCCTGTGGCACCGGCGCACGCTGGACGCGTTCACCTTCGGCGCCGACTCAGCGGCATCGCTGGGCATCGCGGTGCGCCGCAGCCAGTTGCTGTTGATCAGCTGCGCGGCGCTGGTGACGGCAGTGATGGTTTCGATTGTCGGCGCCATCGGCTTCGTCGGGCTGGTCATTCCACATGCCTTGCGCCTGCTGCTTGGCCCCGGCCACAGCCGGCTGCTGCCGGCCAGTGCGTTGGGCGGTGCGTTGTTCCTGATCGCCGCCGACATGCTGTCGCGCACGTTGATCCCTGGCCAGGTGATCCCGGTGGGCGTGGTCACGGCGCTGATCGGCGCCCCGGTGTTTGCGCTGATCCTGGTCAGCCGCCGGGGGCGCGCATGACGGTCATGACGCCGCTGCACATCGCCCCACTCACCTGCCAGGGCCTGAGCCTGCAACTGTCGGGCAATCGCGTGCTGCGCGATATCAACCTCACCGTGACGGCAGGCGAAACCCTTGGCATCGTCGGCCCCAACGGCTCCGGCAAATCATCCCTGCTCAAGCTGCTGGCCGGCTTGCGTCCACCGCACAGCGGCAGCGTGCAGCTGCTTGGCGAGCCCCTCGCGCGCCTGCCGCGCCGGCGTATCGCCCAGGCCCTGGCGCTGGTCGAGCAACAGGCCGACACCCTCGACGCGATCAGCGTGTTCGACGCCGTGGCGCTGGGGCGCACCCCGTGGCTATCGGCGCTGGCGCCGTTCTCCAACGCGGACCGCGCCATTGTCGAGCAGGCCCTGGCCGACCTCGATGCCACGCACCTGCGCACACGCATCTGGGGCTCACTGTCGGGCGGCGAACGCCAGCGTGTGCACATCGCTCGCGCCCTGGCCCAGCGCCCTCAGGTGCTGCTGCTCGACGAGCCGACCAACCACCTCGACATCCAGCACCAGCTGAGCCTGTTGCAGCAGGTGCAGGCACTGCCGGTCACCACCCTGGTGGCCCTGCACGACTTGAACCAGGCCCTCACCTGCGACCGCGTGGCGGTACTCGAACAGGGCTGCCTGGTCGCCCTCGGCAAGCCGCTGGAGGTACTCACCCCCGAGCGCCTGCTGAGCACCTTCGGCGTACACGCCCACTACCTCACCGACCCCTTCGACGGCGCGCGCATCCTGCGCTTTCGCGCCCCCTGAACCAGGAAATTCCTGCCATGCTGCTGCGCCCCACCGCCCTGCTGCTCGCCAGCACCCTGCTGCCTTTTACCGCGCTGGCCGAAGTGCACGAAGTGAAGATGCTCAACCGCGGGCCGGCGGGCGCCATGGTCTACGAGCCGGACCACCTGCGCATTGCACCGGGTGACACCGTGCGCTTTGTGCCGACCCAGAGCGGCCATAACGCGGCCAGCCTGCCGGGGTTGCTGCCAGCCGGTGCCGAGGCGTTCAAGAGCAAGCTGAACCAGCCGTTCGAGCAGACTTTCACGGTGCCTGGGCTGTACGGTATTCAGTGCATTCCGCACCTGGCCATGGGCATGGTGATGCTGATTCAGGTGGGCGCCACCGGCCCTGGCCAATTGCCCGCCACGCTGCCGGCACGGGCACAAACGCGCTTGGCGGCGCAACTGCAGCAGCTGGAGGCCGGGCAATGAGCCGTTTGCTGCTGGCCCTGCCGCTGATTGGCCTTGCGCCTTTGGCGCTGGCTGAATCTGCACAATCACAGAGCAACGGCCTGGTCGAGGACAGTACCTGGAGCCTCCTCAACCGCACGGTCTACGACCAGCGTGACTACAAGCACGGTGGCCGTAACAGCGCTGGGCGCAATGCCTACAAGCCTCGCAGCGAACGTAACGGCCTGGCAGAAGAATGGGCCTACGGTTTGATGGGTACATTCCAGTCAGGCTTTACCCAAGGCCTGATCGGCGTAGGTGTCGATGCCCACGCCTACCTCGGCGTCCAGCTCGACAGCGGCGGCGGGCGCGCCGGCAAGGCCCGCTTGCTTGGCGTAGACAACGATGGCCACCCGAAAAACGAATACAGCCGCGGTGGTGCCGCGTTGAAACTGCGCCTGTCCAACACCGTGCTTGCCTATGGCGAGCAGCGGGTAAAAACGCCGGTGTTCAGTTCGTCCGACAGCCGCTTGCTGCCCGAAACCGCCACCGGCTTTTTCCTCACCAGCAATGAAATCGACAAGGTCAAGCTGGTTGCCGGGCACTTCAACGAGAGTACCGACCGCAACGCCTCAAGCCACGACCAGGGCTTCGTGGTCAACTATTCCAACGGCCAGAAGGGCAACAGCTTTGACCTCGCCGGGGTGGTGTGGAACCCCAACGCGGCATTCAGCGGCAGCCTGTACACCTCCCGCTACGAGGACACCTGGAATCAGCACTACCTTGGCAGCACGATCACCCACGCCCTGGACGACCGCCGCAGCCTGAGCCTGGACCTCAACCTGTACCGCACCACCGACACCGGCAAAGCCCTGTCCGGGCGTATCGACAACACCACCTGGAGCCTGATCTCGCGCTACAGCCAAGGGCCGCACAGCTTCAGCCTGGGCTGGCAACAGGTGGATGGCAACACGCCGTTCGACTACGTGACCCGCGGTGCGATCTATATCGCCAACGCCGTGCAGATGTCCGACTTCAACGCCCCGAACGAGAAGTCCTGGCAGGCGCGCTATGACCTGAACATGGGCGCGTATGGTGTGCCGGGGTTGAACCTGACCGCGTTGTACGTGCGCGGGTTCGATATCGATGGTACGCATGTAGACCCCAGTGGCGGGTATGCGTACCTGGGCTATGGCAAGGGCGGCAAGCATTGGGAGCGGGACCTGGAGGCACGGTATGTGGTGCAGAGCGGCAAGGCCAAGGGCACGACGTTTTCGCTGAGGCATAACGTGCACCGCGGGGATACGGCGCAGGCGGAGTTGGATGGGGATCAGATTCGGTTGGCGGTGGAGTGGCCGTTGACGGGCGGGTTGTGAGTTGGTCTGCTCGCGTCATGGCTGGTAGGTGCATGCCGTGGGTTTTGCGGCGTTCCGCAGATCGAGCGCCGCCCGCGCGGCGCTTCGCGAAGCGCTTGCCTTGAGATCTTCAGCGCCTGTGAGATCGAGCGCCGCCCGCGCGGCGCTTCGCGGGGCGCTTGCCTTGAGATCTTTAGCGCCTGTGAGATCGAGCGCCGCCCGCGCGGCGCTTCGCGGGGCGCTTGCCTTGAGATCTTTAGCGCCCATGAGATCGAGCGCCGCCCGCGCGGCGCTTCGCGGGGCAAGCCCGCTCCCACATTTGTTGCAACGTGCCATTCCAGTCAGGCCATGGTTGTCCGCCTTGGCGCATGACTGAAGACAGGCGGGGCGGCGGCAGCGCCACCCTAGATATCTCGTCGGGCCAACAAGGCTGACAACTATGGCCTATCAGGCCATGGCGCGTTGCAACAAATGTGGGAGCGGGCTTGCCCCGCGAAGCGCCGCGCGGGCGGCGCTCGATCTCATGGGCGCTGAAGATCCCAAGGCAGGCGCCCCGCGAAGCGCCGCGCGGGCGGCGCTCGATCTCATGGGCCCTAAAGATCCCAAGGCAAGCGCCCCGCGATGCGCCGCGCGGGCGGCGCTCGGTTTGCGCATCACCCTGGCACTCAAGCCGACCGCCTGAAACGCTCAGGCAACGCCCCAAGCCTGTTTCTCCGCGTCAGTCATCGCTGCCACCACATCAGCAAAGGTGTCGGTGAACTCCGAGCTGACATTGCCGTGCACCTTGTAATTGGTCAGCAAATACTGCTTCACGGCCTTCGGCCACCCGCCCTCCTTGTGCGCTGCATTGATGATGCCCTTGGCATCGTGGTAATTGGTCGTGGGCCGCAACTGCGAGAGCCGCCTTTCAAAATCGGCAAAGGTCCACGCATCGGTGCGGCTCTCGAACTCGTCGAGCAGTTCAAGTTTGTACAGCGCAAGGTGTGCCATGGGCGTTCTCCCTTCGTCATGTCAGTGACCCGACGGTAAGGAAATCACCGCGCGTTTGAAATGAACCAGGTGTCCACACTCGCCGCCGACAAGTAGGAAAAATCCTAGCCAGCCAGCCATCGCTCCATGTGCGTCGTCTGCCACACCGGATCGTCCTCAACATCGATCACCCCAAACCCTTGACGCGCCCAGAAGCGGATGGCCCCAGGAAGAAACGGGTGGGTATGCAGGTACAGGCACTCGACACCGTCCTCGATGGCCTGGTCACGCAAGGCTGCAAACAGGGCGGCTGCCAGGCCGTGACGGCGGTACTCGGGCAGCACGAACAGGCGCACCACTTCGACCACGTGCTTGCCTTGGTAATCGAGTTGCTTGAAGCGATGGTCATAAGGCAGGTACCCGATGGCCGCGATCAATCGGCCTTGATCACGGGCTTCCAGAAAACACCCTTCGCCGTCCAGGTACGTGGCCTCGAAATGGGCGAGGTCGGTGGGCAAGGGCGCGTTGGCGAGCACGGGGAAAAGTTCGCGCCGAGCGTTGTCGACGAAGGCGACGACTTCGCCGACGGCGGTGCGGCTGGGCGATTGGATGATCCAGTTTGGCATGGTGGCGAAAGAAGACGGCTTGGCAAAAAGGGTTACCACCCTACCGTAGAAAACGCCGTAATGCAGTGCCGGTATGGCTCGTCGGCGCCTGGCCGGCCCCGCTATAATCCACCGTCTGAACCGCGCGCCCAAGGCCACCCCATGCCCCGCATCCCCACGTTGCTGCTGCCCCTGCTGTTCATCGCCGCCCTCACCGCCTGCGACCAGAAGCCCACCCGCGAGGAACAGATCCTCGCCAACCTGCCCTTGCAGGAAGCCTACGAGCACAACATCGAACGCATGGCGTCGCTGCTGACCCGCACCCACCCGCAGCTGGCCGAAGACACCATCCGCGGCGTGCTGCGCAAGCACCTCACGGTCGAGGACCAGCGCCAGGACCTGTTCAAGCTCTACAGCGAGAAGAACTTCAGCGACAGCGAATTCGCCACCATCGTCGAGGTCACCCGCGACCCGGCCAAGGCCAAGGCGCTGGAAGAGACCGAAGACGGCCAGCAACTGAGCGCCAAACTCACCCGCCTGATGCGCGAGACGGCGCGCGACGAGAAGGCCCAGGCCTTGGCCAAACAGCGCCTGCAACAAGTGGAAGACGAGCTGAACGCGCTGGAAGACGCAGGTTCCTGATGCTTGGCGACGGGCGCAATCGCGTGTGCGTGCCAAGCGTTCAGCATTGATCGTTCGCTAGCCCGCGCAGTCCAACGCGCATACCCGCCGCTTTCGGAGACCACCATGCCCCGCCTGGGCTTTGCCTGCATGTACCGCCACCCGCACCGCAGCCTTTCGATCAAGGCGCTCGAGACCATCGAGCGCACGTTCAACCCGCGCACCACCACCTTGCGCTGGTTGAGCGGGGCAAGCCCCGACGCAGCCCGGGCCAAATTGTTCGAGCTGGTGCAGCACAACCTGGACGCCCAACTGCGGCTGCTGGGGTATGTGGCAGCGCTGCCCCCCATGCTGCGCATGGTGCGCCTGAGCAGCGACCTGCTGCCGCTGTACAGCCATCCCGGCGTTGCCCCCTTGTACCGCGACAGTGAATTCCAGGCGCTGATGGCCGAACGCTTCGCCGCCATCGGCGACCTGGCTCGCCGCGCAGACATCCGCCTGTCGATGCACCCTGGCCAGTACTGTGTGCTGGGCTCCGATCGCCCTGAGGTCGTGGAAAACAGCCTGGCCGAATTCGAGTACCACGCCGACATGATCCGCATGATGGGTTTCGGCCAACGGTTCCAGGATTTCAAATGCAACATCCATATCGCCGGGCGCCTGGGCGTTGAAGGCATGCGCCAGGTGTGGCCAAGGTTGTCGCTAGTGGCGCGCAACGTGATCACGCTGGAGAACGACGAGAAGACCTATGGCGTCGATGACTGCCTGGCGCTGGCAGACCTGGCGCCGGTGGTGCTGGATATTCACCACTGCTGGATTCACGAAGGCGACTACATCGCCCCCGACGACCCGCGCATCGCCAGGATCATCGACAGCTGGCGCGGCGTGCGCCCGACCATGCATTACTCGCAACCACCTGAGCACCTGCAAGCGCTGGGCTTCGATGCCGAAGCCAAGATGACCATCCCGGCCCTGTTGGAGAAGGTCAACAAGCGTGACCTGTACGCACACAGCGCGCAGATGTGGAACGACTGGACCAACCGCTATGCCCTGCAGTTCGTCGAGCGCTTCGACATCATGTTCGAGGCCAAGGACAAGAACCTCGCCACCCAGGCTTTCTACCAGCGCTACCTCGACAGCTGAACATACAGCGGCCATCCGTCGGTACGAGTGCACCCTGGGCGGGTGACAACAGCCGAAAGAAAGGTAATCACCCTCCAGGAGATTCACCATGAAGCGGATGACCTCACATGCAGTGCTGCTTGCCCTTTGCCTGGGCGCCAGCGTACCGCTGGCCTTTGCAGCGACCGACATGAACAGCACCACTGACCCCGGCTCAGGCACCATGAATGGCGGAGGTGCGAGCGGCTCCGGTACGCCGGGCGATGCCACTGGCAGTGGCACCGGCAGTAACGGCACCGACAATACAGGCGGCGACGGCACCAGCAACGGGGCAGGTTCTGGCACCAATGGGCCAGGCACCAATGGGCCAGGCAGCAATGGTTCAGGTGGCATGGGCAGTGGCTCAGGCACAGGCTCCGGCGCAGGCTCAGGTGGCGCAGGCAGCGGCTCGGGCGGTTCCGGGGGATCTGGTGGCGCCGGCGGCGGTGGCGCGGGAGGCTCAGGTGGTGGCGGCGGCGGTGGCGGTGGCAGCTGATAGCTGTGACGCTGACGGCCTCTGCGTGGCTGGAACGCGGGCAGAGGCCGGTTGGGGTTCAGCGAATGTAACAAGCCTTGTCATAAAACTGTCGTCTTTCGGTCATAGGATTGACCCCAACCTGACATTTCCCTTCTTCATGGATGAACGTCTCATGCGTCGTGTGGTTTTCAATCAGAAAGGTGGCGTCGGCAAGTCGAGCATCGCTTGCAACCTCGCCGCCGCCAGTGCCGCCGAGGGTTATCGCACATTGCTGGTCGACCTCGACCCGCAAGCCAACGCCACCTACTACCTTACCGGGCTGACCAACGACGCCATCCCCGCCGGCATCGCCGACTTCTTTCGCCAGACCTTGTCCCCCGTCACCGCAGCGGGCAAGAAGCACCGCGTGGCGATTACCGAAACCCGCTACCGCAACCTGCACATGGTTACCGCCAGCCCCGACCTCAGCGACCTGCAAAGCAAGCTGGAGAGCAAGTTCAAGATCAATAAACTGCGCAAGCTGCTGGTGGAGCTGGGCGAGGATTACGAGCGGATCTACATCGACACTCCACCTGCACTCAACTTCTATACCTTCAGCGCCCTGGTGGCCGCCGAGCGCCTGTTGATCCCGTTCGACTGCGACAGCTTCTCGCGTCAGGCGCTGCATTGTGTGATGGCCGAAGTCGAGGAACTGCGCCAGGACCACAACCCGGCGCTGCGGGTGGAAGGCGTGGTGGTCAACCAGTTCGCCAACCGCACGGCACTGCACCAGACCTTGGTCGATCAGTTGCGCGCCGAAGGCATGCCGGTGCTGCCGGTGTACCTAAGCAGCTCGATCAAGATGCGCGAATCGCACCAGGCTTCGGTGCCGCTGGTGCACCTGGCGCCACGGCACAAACTGGCGCAGGAATTCGTCGAGTTGCTGGATGTGCTGGAGCGGGCGGCCTGACCTGCGACATCCTGCCGCGCCAAAGCACTACCCGACCGTTCGTCCGGGTGATAGATTCGCCGCCATGAAAACCACCCGGCACACCCGCATGCTGACTGCATGGACGCTCTACGCCAGCGTCCTGTTCAGCCTGTTGCTGTGTGGCCTGCACCACGGCCAGATGGGCGGCCTGCGACTGGCCGGGCTGGAAGGTGGTTTTTGCTCGATCAACAGCGAGCATGGCGTGGCCATCGACCTGGATGGCGCCGGCGGCGACCAGCACATGGCTCAGCTCGATTGCCCGGTGTGCTCATCGTTCGGCATGGCGGTGCCGTTAAGCAGCGGCTGGTCGTTCACCCCCGCACACGCCGGCGCCACCTCGCCCATCGTCGTGCGCAGCTGGGCGCAACCGCCCCCACGCTATCTGCGCCCTACCCTCAACCCCCGCGCGCCCCCCGTCGCCTCCCCCGCAGCTGCCAATCATTTCGCCTGACCCGACCGGGCGCGCCTGTGCGCACGGTAAGGGTCAGCCATGACCTTTGCGTGGAAGACACAACAACATGTTCCGCACTACCTCCCTGGTGCTCTTGATGAGCACCTGCACCCTCGCCTGGGCGGACGACGCCGTCGAACTCACCGCCACCACCATCGATGGCCAGCGCGAGGCGCCTTCCGGCGTGCAGCTGGACGAGCCCATCCGCACCGGTTCGCGGCTGGGCCTGACTGCACGGGAAACGCCCGCCTCGGTGAGCGTGTCCGACCGCCGCGTCATCGAAGAGCGCGGCGACAAGGACAGCCAGGACGTGATCAACGCCATGATCGGCGTGAACGCGTCGGCCAACCCGGGCTATGGCGGCTACGTGAGCTACCGCGGCTTCACCCAGAACCAGGTGACGCAGTTGTACAACGGCATCAACCTTGGCTACAGCAGTGCCACCCGGCCGATCGATGCCTGGGTGCTGGACCGGGTCGAGCTGATCGGCGGGCCGTCCTCGTTCCTGCACGGCGCAGGTGCCGTGGGTGGCTCGATCAACTACATCACCAAGCTCGCCAGCCGGGATCAGCAGGTGATCGATGGGCGCATTCGCTATGGCAGCTTCGACGACTCGGAAGTCGCCTTCGGCATCAACCAGGCATTGGCCAGCAACCCGGCCGACGCCCGCCACTTCATGCGCCTGGACTTCAGCCACGGCCAAGGCAACGGCTACATCGACCGCAACAAGCGCCAGACCGACAGCCTGGCGTTTTCGCTGCTCAGCGACCTGGCGCCCAACCTCACGCACACCCTCGCGCTGGAGTACCAGGAAGACACCGAGGACAGCCCGTACTGGGGTTCGCCGATACTGCCCGGGCGCAGCACCATGAAGATCGACAACAGCCGCCGCTTTGAAAACTACAACGTCGCCGACGGCCGTTACGAGCAGCGCGTGCGCTGGCTGCGGTCGATCCTCGATTACCAGGTCAGCGACAGCACCAGCGTGCAGAACACGCTGTACCACTACAACGCCCAGCGCGATTACCGCAACGTCGAGCGCTACAGCTACACCAGCGACGGCAACGTGCTGCGCGCCAGCCCCTACCTGCAGCGCCACGACCAGAATGTGCTGGGGGACCGCCTTGAACTGCGCCATGACCACCAGCTGTTCGACCTGGCCAGCCAGTGGTCACTGGGCCTGGATTACTCGCGCATGCGCCAGACGCTGTACCCGACCTCGGGCAGCTGGAGCGATGTGGTCGACCCTGACCACTTCGACCCGGGTAGCTTCGATGACATCCCGGTGGTGAACGCAGGGCTGACCAAACAGCGGCGCCATGAGGTCACCAACCGCGCCGTGTTCGCCGAGAACCGCCTGCAGTTGACCGATCGCCTGGCGCTGCTGACGGCCTTGCGCTACGACTACCTGGACATGCAAGTGACCAACTACGGTGCTGTCACGCCCACGTCCCCGGCTTACTTCGAACGACGTTGGGAGCCGCTGTCCGGGCGCATCGGCCTGACCTACGCGCTGACGCCGTCGGCCAGCCTGTACGCGCAATACAGCAGCGCGGCCGACCTGCCTGCCGGTTCACTGGCGGCGGCCACGTATTCCAACGTGGGCCTGTACGATCTGTCCAAGGGCGAGCAGTGGGAAGTCGGCAGCAAGTTCGACTTCCTCGACGGCCGGGGCGCGGCAACGGTGGCGGTGTACCAGATCGTGCGCAGGGACTTCGCCGTGCGTGATTCGGCCAACCCGAACCTGACGGTGCAGGCCGGCCAACAGACTTCGCGCGGCATCGAGCTGTCCGGGCGCCTGCAGGTCACCGCTAAGCTGCTGGCCGAGGCCAACTATGCGTACGTCGATGCCGAGTACGATGAATTCAACGAAGCGGTCAATGGCGTGTCTGTCTCGCGCAAGGGCAATGCGCCGGTCAACGTGCCCGCCAATGTCGGCAACCTGTGGCTGACCTACAGCTTTACTCCGGCATGGTCGGCGGGGGTGGACGGGCGTTATGTCGGGTCGGTGTATGCGGATAACGCCAACACCCTGAAAGCGCCGGCCTACACCTTGTTCGGGGCCTTCGCCCGCTACCGCCTGGACGAGCACACTACGGTCACCGGCCGGGTGCGCAACCTGACCGACGAGGTGTATGCCAAGCAGGCATATGGGCTGCAGTACTACATGGGTGCGCCGAGGACATTCGAGGTGGCGGTGGATATGCGTTTCTGACCCCTTGAGCCTGCCGGCCGCTTCGCGGCACGAGCCCGCGCAGCGGCCGGCATAGACAAATGAAATTTCCTACCGGTTTAACGTCCAAATCCCAAGCAACCATCAGTGATAATCTGCGCCTCACACACTCGCCGGCACCTGAAGCCCCGGCTACCGCTCTACAAGGAAGTCGACGTGTTTAAATCGCTGTCCCCTCTTGTCTTTGCCACTGCCCTCATCACCCTGGCCGGCTGCCAGTCGAAGCCTGCCCCCGAGGTGGATGAACAGGCGCGTCAAACCTTCATCAGCGACATGCAACGGGCGCTGATACACAGTATGGCGACCGCCGATACCGGCGAGCAGATAGGTGCGGTGCTGCTTGAAGTCACCCTGGATGGGCAGTCCGCACCGACCCATTGCAAGGCCGTCAGGGCGCCCGTCAAATACCGCATGGCCTTGCCCGCCGATGTCATGCCCACCGATATCAATGCCCTGACCCGCCTGGTCGAAGCGCAGTGCTGGAAGACCATCTACCCCGTGGTGCCTGCAGCTGTACGCGAGGAAAACGGCACCGTGGACGTGCGTGCACCGCTGTACATCGTACTGCCGGGGGCAGCACAGGCGCCCGACACGCTACGGCGCAAGGCTTACGCTCAACGTGATTTCTTCTGGCAGCACCTGCTGCGCGATCAACCGGTCACCAGCATCGGCAAGGCGTCGCTGTACTACCAGGCCAATGCCCAAGGCAAGGTCGAAGGCTGCCTGGTTCAGCTTTACCCGCACCCGCTGCGCACCGACGCCTTCCGGCTTGATGGCAACCTGCAAGCGCTGCTGAACAGCCGTTGCATGGCGCTCGACCTGAGCAAGCTGCCCGGCTTCGCGGTCGATGCGCAGGGCCAGGCCACGGGCTACACGGAAATGGACTATGCGCCGTGGCGATTCAACCGGCCCTGAGCTTAAGCTCAGTGTAGGAGCTGGCTTGCCGGCGATCGGCTGCGAAGCAGTCGTAAATTCTGTATCCGGGTTCTGTCTGACACTGCGCGGATACCGATTTTATGACTGCTTCGCAGCCGATCGCCGGCAAGCCAGCTCCTACAATGATTGCGATTCTTAAGCTGAAGCGACTGCACCAATGAAGTTGGCCAGCTCCGCAGTCCTTGGCGCGGCGAACACTTCGCGGGGGTGCCCCACCTCATGCACCTTGCCATGGTGCATGAACACCAGCTTGTCGCCGACCTCGCGGGCAAAGCGCATTTCATGGGTGACCATGATCAGTGTCATGCCCTCGCTGGCCAGCTGACGCACAACCCCCAGCACTTCATTGACCAGCTCAGGGTCGAGCGCCGAGGTGATCTCGTCGCACAGCAACACTTTGGGTGACATGGCCAGCGCCCGGGCGATCGCCACCCGCTGCTGCTGGCCCCCTGAAAGCCGGTCCGGGTAGGCGTCGAACTTTTCCGCAAGGCCCACCCGCGCCAGCATCTGCTCGGCCAGCTTGCGCGCTTCGGCCCTGCTGGCCTTTTTCACCACCTGCGGCGCGAGCATCACGTTTTCGCCCACACTCAGGTGGGGGAACAGGTTGAACTGCTGGAACACCATGCCCACCTTCTGGCGCAGGGCACGCAAGTCGGCGCGGCCGGCATCGAGGTATTCACCGTCCACCTCGATCACCCCGTCGCTGATCGACTCCAGGCCGTTGAGCGCACGCAACAAGGTGCTCTTGCCCGAGCCGCTGCGGCCGATGATCGCCACCACCTCGCCTTCTTCGATGCTCAGGTCGACACCCTTGAGCACATGGTTGTCGCCGTAGTATTTGTGCAGCGCAGACACTCTAAGCAGGGGCATGCAGCCTCCTCTCCAAATAACGGGCGCTCAGCGAGAGCGGGTAGCAAAGGATGAAATAGCCCAGCGCGACCAGGCCGTAGACCATGAACGGCTCGAAGGTGGCGTTGGCCAGCATGCCGCCGGTCTTGGTCAGCTCGGTAAAGCCGATGATCGAAGTCACCGCCGTGCCCTTGACCACCTGCACGGAAAACCCCACGGTCGGCGCCACGGCGATGCGCAGCGCCTGCGGCAGGATCACATGGCGCAGCTGCTCCATGCGGCTCAGCGCCAGGCTGCCGGACGCCTCCCACTGGCCCCGCGGGATTGACTCGACGCAGCCGCGCCAGATCTCGGCAAGGAACGCGCTGGTGAACAAGGTCAGGGCAATGGCGGCCGCCATCCAGGCAGACACATCCAGGCCCAGCAAGGCGATGCCGAAGAACACCATGAACAGCTGCATCAGCAGCGGCGTGCCTTGGAACAGCTCGATGTAGCCCCGCGCCAGGCCGCGCAGCACCGGCCACTGGGCAATTCGAGCGACCAGCACCAGCAGGCCCGCCAGGCCGCCAAACACGAACGCCACCAGCGACAGCAGCAAGGTCCATTGCAACCCCAGCAACAGGTTGCGCAGGATGTCCCAGAAGGTGAAGTCCATCAGCGTTTCCCCATCAGCAGGCGTTGCCCCAGCCAGGCCAGCAACTGGCGCAGCACAATGGCCATCAGCAGGTACAGCACGGTGGTCAGCAGGTAGGTTTCGAAGGCCCGAAAGTTGCGCGACTGGATGAAGTTGGCGGCGAACGACAACTCCTCGGTGGCGATCTGCGAGCACACCGCCGAGCCGAGCATGACGATCACGATCTGGCTCGTCAGCGCCGGCCAGACCTTGGCCAGCGCTGGCTGCAACACCACATGGCGAAACGCTTCGAAGCGGCTCATGGCCAAGGCCGCAGCTGCCTCCAGCTGGCCTTTGGGGATGGCCTGGATACCGGCGCGGATGATTTCGGTGGAATAGGCGCCGAGGTTGACCACCATGGCCAACACCGCCGCCTGCCATTCGCTCAGGCGAATGCCCAAAGCCGGCAGGCCGAAGAAAATGAAAAACAGCTGAACGATGAAAGGCGTGTTGCGGATCAGCTCCACGTACAGGCCGAACAGCGCATCGAACGGCCGCACCCGCCAGGCGCGCACACCGGCGCCGAGCACGCCGATAGCCACGCCCAGCAGCGTGCCGACTGCCGTCAGCTGCAGGGTGAACCAGGCGCCCTTGACCAGCAGGTCGGCCTGGGCGAGTACGGGGGCGAAGTCGAATGCATAGGCCATGATTCAGGCTCCAGGCCGCTCAGAGGTCGGCCGGCAGCGGCTGCTTCAGCCATTTTTCCGCGTTGCGGTTCAGGCTGCCGTCGGCCTTGGCGGCTTCCAGGGTGGTATTGACCTTGTCCAGCAGCGCCGGCTCGTTCTTGGCCAGGCCGACATAGACCGGCGAATCCTTGAGTTTGACCTTGACCACCGGCACCTTGGCCGGGTTCTTCTCGGCGATGGCCGCCATCACCACACTGCCACTGGCGATCAGCTCGACCTGGCCCGACAGGTAAGCGGCGATGGTCGAGTTGTTGTCTTCGAAGCGTTTGATCACCGCGCCCTTGGGCGCTACGGCGCTCAGCTCCATGTCCTCGATCGAGCCTCGGGTCACGCTGATGGTCTTGCCAGCGACCGCATCGATGCCGGCGATGTCGGCCTCGGCCGGGCCGAACACGGCGAGGTAGAACGGTGCATATGGCCGGGAGAAATCAATCACCGCAGCGCGCTCGGGGTTCTTGCCCAGGCTGGAGATCACCAGGTCGACCTTGCCGGTGGTGAGAAAGGGAATGCGGTTGGTGCTGTTGACCGGGGTCAGGGCCAGCTTCACGCCCAGCTTGTCCGCCAGCAACTGTGCGGTGTCGATGTCCAGGCCACGGGGTTTGAGGTCGGGGCCGACCGAACCGAACGGCGGGAAGTCCTGCGGCACGGCCACCTTGAGCACGCCACGGGCGCTGATGTCGGCCAGCGCGTCAGCCTGGGCGGTTGGCAGCATCAGGGCGCCGCTGCAGCACAGGCTGGCCAGGAACAAGGTGCGGAATGTCTTCATGGGATGGCCTCGCAGGTTACCAGGGGATTGAGTGCTGGCTGGGCAGTGCACGGGGCATGCCAGAATGCTCGCAAACCCTCCCCGACAGCCGCCGAGGCCCGGCACTGAACGGTCTTACTGGTCTGAACAGTTAACAGCTGCCCCTTCATGCCTGAGCGGCCACGCCCCGCTTTCGTGCAAGCCTTGCATCACCTGCGCCAGTGCGGAGCAACGCTTGCCAGCGCGCGGCAATGGCCGTAAAAAGCCAAGGTCATTGCCCTCCGACTGGTCTGAACAGCATGCTCGACACCCTCCCCCGCGCCGTCCCCGAACAGGCCCTGCACAGCATCCGCAAGCTGATTGATGAAGGCGGCTATCAACCGGGCGACGCGTTGCCCTCGCAGCGCGACCTGGCGGAGCAGTTGGGGGTGAGCCGAGCGTCACTGCGTGAAGCGCTGTCATCGCTCAGCGCGCTGGGCTTGGTCAGCGTGCAACCAGGCAGAGGGGTGTTCGTGCAAGCGCCAGCACCCTCGGCGTTCGCCTGGCCGTATGCCGAGCAGGTTTCTGCCACCGATACCTTTCAGCTGCGTTATGCCCTGGAGGGCTTTGCCGCCGGGCAGGCCGCACTGGCGCTGACCGCCGATGACATCGATCGCCTGGAGGAGAACGTCGAAGCGATGCGCCAGGAGCTGCGTGCGGGCCGCTTTGAAGCCGCTGCCCGCCTCGACTTCGCCTTTCACCAGCAGTTGCTGCAAGCCTGCGGCAACCACGCCATGCTGCAAGTCATCACCGCCAGCCAGGAGATCTTCCTGGAAAGCCAGAAGCTGCCCTTCATCCGCCCCGAACGGGCCATGGAAACCTGGCAGGAGCACCGCAAGATCCTCCGCGCCCTCGCCCGCCGTTCGCAGGCCTCGGCGCAGAAGGCGATGCAGGAGCACATCCGCAACGCGGCGTCGCGCACCGGGGTGGTGTTTTCGGTTTAGCGGTTGCTCAGCGCTGCGCCGACACCAGCAACATCATTGGCCGCTCCAGTTCTTCGGCCAGTGCCGGTAGCGCTGCAATCTGCGCTGCAGTGGGGGCGAATTCTTCGATGTGGTCGATCCGCAGGCCTGCCTCGATCAGGGTGTTGAGCGTGGTTGCCAGGGTGCGGTGATGCTTGAGCACGCCCTTGGCGAACCAGTCGGTGCGCCGCTCGCCTTCCACCGAGTAACCATTGACCGGCCAAGTCAGGCGACCGTCCGCATCCCTGAGCCAGTCCGGTTTGGCAGCCGCCATGTAGATGGGGTGCTCGATGGTGAACACCAGGTGGCCGCCGGGTGCCAGTGACTGGACCAGCGTCGCGATCAGGCGAGCGAAATCCTCGACATAGTGGAACGTCAGCGCGCTGTAGGCCAGGTCGAAGGCCGCCGGGGGCAACTGCAGGTTGTCGAGGTCGGCGATGCGGTATTCGATGGCAGGGTCGGGGGTGTCGCGACGGGCACGTTCGATCATGTTCTGTGACAGGTCCAGGCCCAGCACCGAAGCTGCGCCCTGCTCACGCATCCAGCGCGAGGCCCAGCCAAAGCCGCAGCCCAGGTCGACCACGCGTTTATCGCGCAGGTCGGGCAGCATGGCACGGATTGCCGGCCACTCGGGTGCGCCGTCCAGGCCCAGCACCTGGCGGGGGAGCTGGCTATAGCCGGCGAAAAAGGCGGGGTTGTCGTAGATGTTCTGGGCCATGGCGGGCTCCTGGAAAAGGCGGTAGACCCAGACTTTAATCCATTGCCTCGATCATTTGCTCCGGCCTGTTCGCGGGCAAGCCCGCTTTGGGGTGGTCAAAAAAGATATCCCGGTGTCGCCCTCGACAAAGCGCCCTCCCACCTGCGCCGGTCTACTGGCTGTAACAAAAATGATGAAGCGGCCCGGACCGCCTCACTTTCCCTCCAGGCTGCCTTTGGAAACCGGAGCGTTCCCATATGTCCGCAACTCATGAGGTATCCCCCGCCACCCTGCGCCGGGTGATCGCCGCCTCGGCGATCGGCAATTTCGTCGAGTGGTTCGACTTTGCCGTCTACGGCTTCCTCGCCACCCTCATTGCCAGCCAGTTCTTTGCCAGCGGTGATGCCAGCGTGGCCTTGCTCAAGACCTTCGCCGTGTTTGCCGTGGCGTTTGCCTTGCGGCCGCTCGGCGGGATCGTGTTCGGCGCCTTGGGCGACCGGCTCGGGCGCAAGCGCATCCTGTCGCTGACGATCCTGCTGATGGCCGGCTCCACCACGCTGATCGGCCTGTTGCCGACCTACGCCAGTATCGGCATCGCCGCCCCGGCGCTGCTGACCCTGGCGCGCTGCCTGCAAGGGTTCTCGGCCGGCGGCGAGTACGCCGGGGCATGCGCTTACCTGATGGAGCATGCGCCACAGAACAAGCGCGCGTTCTACGGCAGCTTCGTGCCCGTGTCGACCTTCTCGGCGTTTGCCTGCGCGGCCGTGATCGCCTACGGCCTGGAAGCCAGCCTGTCGGCCGAGGCGATGGCGGCCTGGGGCTGGCGCATACCCTTCCTGGTCGCGGCGCCGCTGGGCCTGGTGGGCCTGTACCTGCGCTGGCGCATGGAAGAAACCCCGGCGTTCCGCGAGGCCATCGCCCAAGGCAAGGTGCATGAGCATTCGCCGCTCAAGGACACCTTGCGCCACCATGGCCGGGCCATACGCAACCTGGGGGCGTTTATTTCGCTCACGGCGCTGTCGTTCTACATGTTCACCACTTACTTCGCCACCTACCTGCAACTGGTCGGCAACCTGACCCGCGCGCAATCGTTGCTGGTCACTACCGTGGCGCTGCTGTTCGCCGCCATCGGTTGCCCGTTGGCCGGCGCGTTCTCGGACCGGGTGGGGCGGCGCAAGACCATCGGCTTCACGTGCCTGTGGGTGATGGTCTGCGTGTTTCCGGCCTACTGGCTGGCCAGCTCCGGCTCGATGTCGGGCGCGCTGCTGGGGGTAATGCTGCTGGCGGTGGGGGCATTGTGCAGTGGCGTGGTGACCGCGGCGTTGTTGTCGGAGAGCTTCCCCACCCGCACCCGCTATACCGCCTCGGCGATTACCTACAACGTGGCCTATACCCTGTTTGGCGGTACCGCGCCGCTGGTGGCGACCTGGCTGATCGGGCAGACCGGCAGCAGCCTGGCACCGGCGTTTTACCTGGTGGTGATCGCACTGGTGGCGTTGGTGGGCGGGTTGGCGTTGCCGGAGACTTCACGGATTTCGTTGCATGAAGAGCCGGCTGTGGACGGCGAACGGCGAGCAGCCGGTAGCGTCCTTTGAGCATTTGCGGCCCTTTCGCGGGCAAGCCCGCCCCCAACGCTGTAGCTGCGGGAGCGGCCTTGTGTCGCGAATGGGCTGCGCAGCAGCCCCGGCCATCTCAACCCTCCTCAGCCTCTTCACGCCGATACGCCCACTGGTAAAGCGCCGGCAACACCAGCAAGGTCAGCGCCGTGGATGAGAGGATCCCGCCAATCACCACCGTCGCCAGCGGCCGCTGCACTTCAGCCCCGGTGCCCGTGGCCAGCGCCATCGGGATAAACCCGAGCGATGCCACCAGCGCCGTCATCAGCACGGGCCGCAAGCGCGTCAGCGCCCCCTCCTCAACGGCAACGCGCAAGCTGCGCCCTTCCTCGCGCAAGCTACGGATAAAGGCAATCATCACCAGGCCATTGAGCACCGCCACGCCAGACAACGCGATAAAACCAACGCCGGCCGAAATCGACAGCGGAATGTCCCGCAGCCACAGCGCCAGCACACCGCCGGTCAAGGCAAAAGGAATACCGGTGAACACCAGCAGGCCATCGCGCAGGTTGTTGAACATCATCAGCAGCAAGCCCATCACCAGCAGCAATGCTACCGGCACCACCACCTGCAGGCGCTCGGCGGCTGACTGCAACTGCTCGAACTGGCCGCCCCAGCGGGTCCAGTAGCCGGGTGGAATCGGCACTTGCTGCAGCAGGGTCTGCTCTGCCTCTTCGACAAACGAGCCCAGGTCACGTCCGCGCACGTTGGCGCTGACCACCACCACACGCTTGCCGTCTTCGCGGCTGACCTGGTTCGGCCCTAGTTGCAGGTTCAGTGTCGCCACCTGCGACAGGGGAATGAAACCAATTTGCCCAGCCCCGCCTGCCGCGTTTGCAGGCACTGGAATCAACAGGCTGGCCAAGCCATCGACATCGGTGCGCAGCGTCTCGGCAAGGCGCACCACCATGTCGAAGCGGCGGTCGCCTTCATACAGCGTGCCCGCCGTGCGCCCGCCCACGGCAATGGCGATGGCGTCCTGCACATCACCCACGTTCAAGCCATGCCGCGCTGCCTTGTCGCGGTCGATGTCGATGGTCAGCACTGGCAGGCCGGTGGTCTGTTCCACCTTCACTTCCGACGCACCCGGCACCTGCTGCAGGCTGGCGGCGATCTGCGCGGCGGTGCGGTTGAGCACCTCCATGTCGTCACCGAATACCTTCACCGCCACGTCGCTGCGCACACCGGAAATCAGCTCGTTGAAGCGCAGTTGGATCGGTTGCGACATCTCATAGTTGCTGCCAGGCACGCTGGCGGCGGCGCGTTGCACCTCGGCAATCAGCGCCTCACGCGGCTTGCCAGGGTCGGCCCATTGCTCGCGCGGGTGCAGCATCACGTAGGCGTCGGAGATGTTCGGCGGCATCGGGTCGGAGGCGATTTCGGCCGTGCCGGTACGGGCAAACACCCGCTGCACTTCCGGGACCTGGGTGATGATCGCGCGCTCCAGGCGCTGTTGCATGTCCACCGACTGCGACAGGCTGGTGCCCGGTACACGCAGCGCCTGCAAGGCAAAGTCGCCTTCGCTGAGGCTGGGGATGAACTCGCTGCCCATGCGGCTGGCCATGATGCCGGACAGCAGCACCAGTAACGCGGCGCCGGTAAACGCCAGCTTGCGCCGGCCCAGCACCCAGGCCAGCACAGGGGCATAACGTTTGCGCGCAGTGCGCATCAGCACGCCCTCTTCCTCCTTGACCTTGCCGGTGACGAACAGCGCGATGGCTGCCGGCACGAAGGTCACCGAGAGGATCATGGCGCCCAGCAGGGCGATTACCACGGTGAAGGCCATGGGGTGGAACATCTTGCCTTCGACCCCAGTCAGGGCAAAGATCGGCAGGTACACCACCATGATGATCAACTGGCCGTAGATCAGCGGCCGGCGCGCTTCACGGGCGGCGGCAAACACCTCGTGAAAACGTTCGCCACGGGTCAGCATGCGGCCGTGGCGTTGCTGGGCATGGGCCAGGCGGCGGATGGCGTTTTCGACGATCACCACCGCGCCGTCGACGATGATGCCGAAGTCCAGGGCGCCAAGGCTCATGAGGTTGGCGCTGACCTTGTTGCTGAACATGCCGGTGAAGGTGAACAGCATCGACAGCGGGATCACCATGGCAGTGATGAGCGCGGCGCGAATATTGCCCAGGAACAGGAACAGCACGGCGACCACCAGGATCGCGCCCTCGATGAGGTTCTTCTTGACCGTGGCGATAGCCTTCTCGACCAGGTTGGTGCGGTCATACACCGTCACCGCGACCACGCCCTTTGGCAGGTTACGGTTGATCTCGACGAGCTTGGCCGCGACCGCCTGGGCCACCGTGCGGCTGTTTTCACCGACCAGCATGAACACCGTGCCCAGCACCACCTCACGGCCGTTTTCGGTGGCAGCACCGGAGCGCAGCTCCTCGCCCAGGCCGACCTGCGCGACATGGCTGACACGGATGGGCGTGCCGTCGGCGCTGGAAATGACGATATTGGCGATGTCCTCGGCCGAGGCCAACTGCCCCGGGGCACGGATCAGCAACTGCTCGCCGTTGCGCTCGATGTAGCCCGCCCCGACGTTGGCGTTGTTGCGTTCCAGGGCAGCGATCAGGTCGTTGAGGGTGAGTTTGTACGCCGACAGGCGCTTGGGCTCTGGGGCGATCAGGTATTGCTTGGCGTGACCTCCGATGCTATTGACCTCAGCCACCCCCGGCACGTTGCGCAACTGCGGCTTGATGATCCAGTCCTGGATCACCCGCAGGTCGGTGGCCGTGTAGGGCGTACCGTCGTCCTTGAGCGCGCCCTCCTCGGCTTCCACCGTCCACAGGAAGATTTCCCCCAGCCCGGTGGAAATCGGCCCCATGCTGGCCTCGATACCTGCGGGCAACTGCTCGCGAGCCACCTGCAGGCGCTCGTTGACCAGTTGCCGGGCAAAGAACAGGTCGGTGCCATCGTCGAAGATGACCGTCACCTGTGACAGGCCGGAGCGCGACAGCGAGCGGGTCTGCTTGAGCCCCGGCAGGCCGGCCATGGCAGTTTCGATGGCGAAGGTGATGCGCTGTTCGGTCTCCAGCGGCGAGTAGCCGGGCGCGGCAGTGTTGATCTGCACCTGGACGTTGGTGATATCGGGTACGGCATCGATCGGTAGTTTCTGGTAGCTGTGGATACCCACGGCGGCCATCAGCACCACGGCAAGCATCACCACCAGGCGCTGCTCGATGGCGAATTGGATCAGGCGTTCGAACATGCAAGCATCCCCATGATCAATGACTGTGCTCGGCGGAGCCCTTGCCGAGCTCCGACTTGAGGACGAAGCTGCCCGCAGCAGCCACCTGGGTACCGGCCGCAAGGCCTTCGGTGATTTCCACCTGGCCTGCGTCACGCCGCCCGGCCTTCACCGGGCGAGCCTCGAAGCCCTCTTCGGTACGGGCAAACACCACGGTCTGCTGCTCCCAGGTCTGCAGTGCGCTTTCTGGTACCACCACGGCGGCGTTGAAGCGCTCGACGCTGACAGCGATGTTGACGAACAGCCCGGGGCGCCAGGCGCCGTTGGGGTTTGCCAGGGTGGCGCGGACGGTGGCGGCGCGGTTCTGCTCGCCGAGCAGGCTGCCGACGTAGTTGACCTTGCCCTCGACCTCGGCGCCGAGGTCCGGTGCGCTGACGGTGACGCTGCGCCCGGTGGTGACCTTGAGCAGGTCGCGTGGGGCCACGGCGAACGTGGCCCAGACCCTGCTCAGGTCAGAAAGGGTGAATGCGTTGCTGGTCTCATCGACCACTTCACCCACGGTCAGGTGCTTTTCCACCACCACCGCATCAAAAGGCGCCCGCAGCTCGTACCGGTTGCCCGCCCCGGCCGGGCCGACTGCGGCGACTTTCTGCCGGGCATTGGCCAAGGCGATCTCGGCCTCCTGCAGGGCCTGACGGGCCTGCTGATAGTCCTGCTCGGCACTGATGCGCTCCTGCCACAGTTGCTGCTCGCGCTGGAAGGTCAGGCGCGCCAGTTCGAGGCGGCGCTGGGCGGCCTGCTGCTCGCTGCGCAAGTCGGAAATCTGCTGGCTGGCGATCACCGCCAGTACCTGGCCACGCTTGACCGCCTGGCCGAGGTCGGCGTGCACCGCCTCAACCACGCCGGGCACTCGGGGGACCACGTGCGCGGTGCGATCCTCATCGAAGCGGATTTCGCCGGGGAAACTGATCGCGGTGCCCAGTTCACGCGGCGCTGCAGCGGCCAGCTGAATGCCGGCGGCCTCGATCTGGGTGCTGCTCAAGTGCAACTGGCCTTCTTCTTCCTCATGCACTTCACCCGCTTCTTCAGCGTGGCCGTGGCTGCCTTCACCGTGGTCGTCGTGGCTGGCCTCGCCACTGCGGGCTTGCCCGAGGTTGCCGGTCCAGGCGAGGCCGCCAAGGCCGAGCACGGCGATGGCGGCGGCCAGAAGGGCCAGCTTGCGTGGGTTATTCATGGTTGCTCCTGCTGTTCGGTGTTTTGCTCAAACCCTCAAGGTCGCCGTAGATTCGCTCGACCTGTGCACGCGCGTCGGTCGCCGCAGCGAGCGCCTCGAGGTACAGCCCGCGCGCCTCGATCAGCGTGCGTTGGGCATCGAGCACGTCGAGGAAGGCGAACTTGCCCATCTCGAAACCACGGGTGGCGGTGTCCACGGCCTGTTGCGCCGAGGGCAGGATGGTCCGGTCATAGGCGTCAACCTCCTGCATTGCCGTGTGCCACTGGCTGACGGCGCTGCGGGTTTCGCTGCGCACGCGCAGCTCGACGGCATTGCGCAGGTCGCGGGCCTGGTCGGTACGGCGGGCGGCGGCCAGCACATTGCCTTGGTTGCGGTCGAACAGCGGCAGCGGCATGGATAACCCCACCACGTTGACCTGCTCGCGATCTTCGCGGCTGTACTGGCTGCCGATGCTCACGGTCAGGTCCGGAATACGCTGGGCTTTGGCCGAACCCAACGAGGCCTCGCCACGTTCGATCTGCGCAGCGGCCAGGCGCCAGTCGGCGGTCTGCTCCACCTTGTCGAGCAGGGTTTCGGCCTTTGGCGCCGTACCGGGGGACAATTCGGCAGCCGACAACCGGTCGAACATCGTCACCGGGCTGCCAGTCAGCCGCGCCAGTGCCTGATAGGCCACTGCCTGTTGGGTTTCGGCGCGACGTACCTCGGCTTGCGCCTGAGCCAGCTGCACCTGGGCGCGGGTGCTTTCCACCGGCGACGACTGGCCTGCGCTGACCCGGCCCTGCACCACCCGCACCCCTCGCTCGGTCAGCGCCTGCGATTGTTGCGCCAACGCCAGCGCGGTCTGCGCGCGCAGGGCGGCGTGAAATGCCTGCACCACATCGGCACGCAGGCCGTTGCGCTGACGCTCCAGTTCGAGCTGGGCGATGGCCTGGCCGCTGCCGGCAACGGCGATGCGCGCACCGCGCTTGCCGCCCAGCTCCAGCGGCTGGCTGAGGGTAACGGTGGTGGTGCTGGTGTCGCGGCGGGTGTCTTCGACTTCCCAGGACAATTCAGGGTTGGGCAGCAGCCCTGCCTGGCGACGCTCGCCCTCGGCAATGCCAATCTCGCGGCCGGCGGCGGCCAGCTCGGGGTTGTTGGCAAAGGCCGCGGCGAGCGCCTCGGGCAGGCTCAGGCCTTGCCCTGCCTGGGCGCTGGCGGCGGCCGTCAGCAACAGGCAGAGCATGACGATCTTGCGGGGGGTGGGCACTTCGATGTCCTCGTCGGCGGGCGTTGGCGAGGGACTGTAGGGAGCGGTGGTTATCGGGGTGCTGGCGTGAACATTACAATTGTGTAATCGAGCACTGATTGACTGCGGGCTGTTGGCGGGCACGTGCAACATCAGTCCGATAATCGCCCACTTTTCCCCCTGCGACAGTCAACCCAATTGACGAAACTAACCGGGTGGTACAAACATAAAGGCGTTCAACAACAATAAAGCGAAGCCCGCCATGAAGCCCCTTATCCTCGTGCTCAACGGCCCTAACCTGAATATGCTGGGTACCCGCGAACCCGCTCAGTACGGCCGTGAAACCCTCGCCGACCTTGCGCAGAGCTGTGCCGACACGGCACACGCCCACGGCCTGGAAATCGAATTCCGCCAGACCAACCATGAAGGCGAACTGATCGACTGGATCCACGCGGCCCGCAACCGTTGCGCCGGTATCGTCATCAACCCCGGTGCATGGACCCACACCTCGGTGGCGATCCGCGACGCACTGGTCGCCAGTGAACTGCCGGTGATCGAAGTGCACCTGTCCAACGTGCACAAGCGTGAGCCCTTCCGCCACCTGTCGTTCGTTTCGTCGATCGCCGTCGGTGTGATCTGCGGCCTGGGCAGCCACGGCTACCGCATGGCCCTGAGCCACTTCGCCGAAACGCTGCGGGAGCAGGCCGCATGACCCAGCCAGCCATCCTTGCCGGCCTGATCGGCCGTGGCATCCAGCTTTCGCGCACGCCTGCCCTGCACGAACACGAAGGCGATGCCCAGGCCCTGCGTTATCTCTATCGCCTGATCGATGCCGACCAGTTGCAACTGGACGACAGCGCCCTGCCGCAACTGCTGGATGCCGCCCAGCACACCGGCTTCACCGGGCTGAACATTACCTACCCGTTCAAGCAGGCGATCCTGCCGCTGCTCGACGAATTGTCCGAAGAGGCCAGTGGTATCGGTGCGGTAAACACTGTGGTCCTCAAGGACGGCAAGCGCGTCGGCCACAACACCGATTGCCTGGGCTTTGCCGAAGGCTTGCGCCGCGGCCTGCCCGATGTGGCCCGGCGCCAGGTGGTGCAGATGGGCGCGGGCGGCGCGGGGTCAGCGGTGGCCCATGCGTTGCTGGGCGAAGGGGTCGAGCGGCTGGTGCTGTTCGAAGTGGATGCGGCACGCGCGCAGGCGCTGGTCGACAACCTCAATGCACGTTTCGGCGTAGGCCGGGCAGTCATCGGTACGCACTTGGCCAGTGAACTGGCCGAGGCGGATGGCTTGGTCAACACCACGCCGGTCGGCATGGCCAAGTTGCCAGGCACACCACTGCCGGTAGAGCTGCTGCACGCGCGGCTGTGGGTGGCTGAAATCATCTATTTCCCACTGGAAACCGAACTGCTGCGCGCGGCGCGGGCTTTGGGCTGCCGAACGCTGGATGGCAGCAACATGGCGGTATTCCAGGCGGTCAAGGCGTTCGAGCTGTTCAGCGGGCGCGAGGCCGATGCGGGGCGGATGCAGGCGCATTTTGCCAGCTTCAGCTGAGCCAGCACCGGCCCTTTCGCGGGCCAAGCCGGCTCCCACAGGCCACCGCTGATACTCGACTCAGCGCAATGGCTGTGGGAGCGGGCTTGCCCCGCGAAGAGGCCGGCACAGACACGCATCAACCTTTTTCATCCAGCAACGCCTGGATGACGTTCTCCTGCCCGTCATAATCCCCCTCGCCAACGTGCACATGCCTGACCTGCCCCTGTCGATCGATGAAGTAATGGGCAGGCCAGAACTGATTGCCCCAGGCATTCCACACCCGGTAATCGTTGTCTACCGCCACCGGATAACCGATGCCCAGGCGGGTCACTTTGCTTTTCAGCTGAGCGACATCGTGCTCGTAGGCGTACTCCGGCGTATGCACACCTACCACTACCAGCCCCTGGTCGGCATAACGCCGGGCCCAGTCGTTCACATGCGGCAAGCTGCGCTGGCAGTTGATGCAGTCCCAGGTCCAGAAGTCCACCAGCACCACTTTGCCCTTGAGCGCCGGGGCATCCAGCGGCGGCGAGTTGAGCCACTCGCTGGCCCCCGACAGCGAAGGCATGGCGCCGTAGCTGTCGCGGGCCATCAAGTGGCCGGCCAGGCCCAGGCCGACGAGCGCCAAGACCACGCCGCCCACCTTCAACAGCGCGCGATGATCAATTGTCATGGCAACCCGCCGTGGCGTAGGAGCGGTATTCGACACTCTCGTGCTGGCCTTTGGAGTCCAGGTAGTTCATGCGAGTGTTGACAACGCCACAGGCGTTGCTTTGATCATCTTTGACGGACAGCACTTTCTTAACGTCCAGATGGTCGCCGTAGCGATACTGCATGGCACTGTTTTCGTTCATCGGCATGCTGGCGGCCTGGGCAGCCAGTGTGCCAAAGCTGAGCACCGCGAACAGGCTGGCGCAAGCAAGGGTTTTGACGTTCATGGTATCGCTCCTGTGCAGCTTCGAAGGGTGAGGAGTATTGCTCCCCGGTCGAGAGCCATTTCACCCCCGCCAGGTATCGCGCATGTGTCGCCAAACCTGTGATGTGCTTCCTGCTGTATCTGTGCAGGCGCCAGATACACTGCAATACAAACCCCTGCAGGCAAGCGCCCGCCTGCTCGATACACTGCGCCCACCCCCTTGCACAGGACCCCAGCGATGGAACATGTCGATCACATCCTGATCGTCGACGACGACCGCGAGATCCGCGAACTGGTCGGCAACTACCTGAAGAAGAACGGCCTGCGCACCAGCATCGTCGCCGATGGCCGGCAGATGCGCGCCTTCCTCGAAGCCAACAGCGTCGACCTGATCGTCCTCGACATCATGATGCCGGGCGATGACGGCCTGCTGCTGTGCCGCGAACTGCGCGCCGGCAAGCACCGCAACACGCCGGTGCTGATGCTGACCGCGCGCAACGACGAGACCGACCGCATCATCGGCCTGGAAATGGGCGCCGACGACTACCTGACCAAGCCCTTCTCCGCCCGCGAACTGCTGGCGCGTATCAATGCCGTGCTACGCCGCACCCGCATGCTGCCGCCCAACCTGACCATCAGCGAAAGCAGCCGCCTGCTCGCCTTCGGCCAGTGGCGCCTGGACACCACCGCACGCCACCTGCTCGACAGCGAAGGCACCCTGGTTGCCCTCAGCGGCGCCGAATACCGCCTGTTGCGGGTGTTTCTCGACCACCCGCAACGGGTGCTCAGCCGCGAACAACTGCTCAACCTGACGCAGGGCCGCGAGGCCGACATCTTCGACCGCTCCATCGACCTGCTGGTCAGCCGGCTGCGCCAGCGCCTGGGTGACGATGCCCGTGAACCCAGCTGCATCAAGACCGTACGCAGCGAAGGCTATGTGTTTTCGCTGCCGGTGCAGCTGCTCGAGTCGCCGTCATGAAGTGGCCACGCACGCTGGCTTCGCGCCTGGCGCTGATCTTCTTCACTGGGCTGGTGCTGGCCTACGGGCTGTCATTCAGCCTGCAGGCCTACGAGCGCTATATCAGCAGCCGTTCGATGATGCTCAACAACCTGGAACAGGACGTCGCCACCTCGGTGGCCATTCTCGACCGCCTGCCCGCCGCCGAACGCGCCGCCTGGTTGCCGCGCCTCGAGCGACGCACCTACCGCTACCGGCTGGATGAAGGACTGACGGGCGCGGCAATGCCCAGCGAAGACCCTCCAATGGCGGCGGAGTCGATCGTCAAGGCGATCGGCAACGGCTATCGCCTGACATTCCAGGACATCCCCGGGCCGAACGCACACTTTCAAGCCCACCTGCGCCTGGCCGACGGGGCGCCACTGACCATCGACGTAACCCCGACGCCCGTGCCCGTGGCCAAGTGGTTGCCAGGGGTGCTGCTGATTCAGCTGGCCGTGTTGCTGTTCTGTACCTGGCTGGCCGTCCGCCTGGCCATCGGCCCGCTGACCCGCCTGATCAAGGCGCTGGACGACCTCGACCCGGACAAACCGGGCATGCGGCTGGACGAAAGCGGCCCGCGCGAGGTGCAATATGCCGCCACGGCGTTCAATGCGCTGCAGGCGCGTATCGCGGCGTACCTCAAAGAACGCATGCAATTGCTGGCAGCGATTTCCCACGACCTGCAAACGCCGATCACACGCATGAAGCTGCGTGTCGAAGTCATGGATGAGGGGGTTGAAAAGGATAAGTTGTGGCATGACCTGGATGCCATGGAGCACCTGGTGCGCGAAGGCGTGGCCTATGCCCGCAGCATGGATATCAACACCGAGCCTGCCTGCCGCATCAACCTCGATGCCTTCCTCGACAGCGTGGTGTTCGACTACCAGGACAGCGGGGCTCAAGTCGAACGCCATGGCATTACCGGCAGCTTGCTGGAAGCGCGCCCGCATGCATTGCGCAGGGTGCTGGTCAACCTGCTGGACAATGCCCTGAAGTTCGCCGGCAAGGCCCAGCTGGAGGTCAGCCGTGACCACGGGCTGATCTTGATTCGCGTGCTCGACGAGGGCCCAGGCATTCCCGAAGCGGAGCTCAACGAAGTGCTCAAGCCGTTCTACCGGGTGGAAAGCTCGCGCAACCGCAGCACCGGGGGCACCGGCCTGGGGTTGGCCATCGCACAGCAGTTGACCCAGGCCATGGGAGGGCGGTTGACCCTGAGTAACCGCCAGGGCGGCGGGCTGTGCGCACAGATCGAGCTGAAATGAACCATGCGTGACTACTTCGCGGTGCGAGGCTCCGATGCGCCGCAATGAGGTTTTCCTACGCAATCCATAACTACAGTCCGATACACAACGCAGCCTGCGCTGACACACTGCAGATACCCAACCCCGCCACACTTCCGGTCACACATTGACACACCGGGAGCCCCTTGATGAGAGCCATCGCCCTTCCCTCCGGCTGGAAGCTTTTTGCCGCCCTCGCCGGTTTGACCCTGGTCATGACGGCGGTGGTCCTCGCCGCTCATCCACTCGGCTCGGACGGCTTGCGCAGCGCCATCCGTGCCACCGCACGCAGCTCCTTCGCACTGTTTCTGCTGGCGTTCCTGGCGTCCTCGCTGGTGGCCTTGGTGCCAGGCCCCGCAAGCAGGCGAATGTTGCGCGAACGGCGTTTCCTGGGCCTGGCTTTCGCCTTTTCCCACACCGTGCACGGCGTTTTGATCTACCGCTACGCCCAGCAGTTTCCAGAACTGTTCTGGGCCGGCCGCACGGTGACATCCAGCCTGCCCGGCAGCATCGGCTACCTCTTCCTGCTGATGTTGACCCTGACCTCTTTCAAGGCCCCCATGCGCCTGCTCGGCGGGCGGGCCTGGAAAGCCCTGCACAGCACCGGCATGTGGGTGTTGGCCGGGGTGTTCTGCCTGTCGTTCTACAACCGCATCCCCATGGGCGGTTGGTACCCGCTGGCTTTCGCCCTGATGTTCGCAGCCATGGCGCTCAAGCTCACCGCCAAACTGGCGCATTACCAGCGCCGCAGTGGCGCAGCCCTTTCCTGAGGAAAAAAATCATGACCACCCTGAGCCGCACCCTCACCACCGTCGACCGCTTCGGCAACTGGAGCGCCGACCTGCCGTTACGGCTTTTTCTGGCCTGGGAGTTCTTTGAATCCGGCGTCGAGAAATTCAATGGCAGCAATTGGTTTGCCGATTTGCAGGAGAGTTTCCCGTTCCCCTTCAATGTGCTGCCGGCAGAGCTGAACTGGCAGCTGTCGATGTGGGCCGAGTTGATTCTGCCACTGTTGTTGTTGCTGGGGCTCGGCACGCGGTTTGCTTCGGCAGGGTTGATGGTGATCACAGTGGTTGCGATAGCCGCAGTGCACTGGCCGATGCACGGGTGGACCCTGGCGGAACTGGCGCAGGGCTACGCCTTTACTGACCAAGGCTTCGGCAACTTCAAGTTGCCGGTGATCTATCTGGTGGCACTGCTGCCGCTTCTGCTCAACGGCGCCGGCCGCCTGAGCCTTGATCACTGGCTCAAAGGGCGCTTCGCTGCCCGAACCTGAGCAGTACGCACAACGACGGGCTCGTCGCGGCTGGCGACGAGCCCGTTTTCAGTTCAGCGTGTACCAATCACGACACCTAGCCCACGCAGGCTCTCGAGCAGCGCCAGGCCTTGCTGATGGTCTGCCCCCAAAGCCTGCAAGCGCTCACGCCCACTGCCGTTCACCTGTGCCAGCAAGCGGTACGCCATGGGCGCCAGGCGTGAAAAGCGCACTTGCAGGCTGGCATCGCGATACACCATCAGCAAGGTTGGCAGCTCAGGGGCCTGCTCTGGCTGGAAGTCAGGGCCAATACGCTCCACCGGCCATTGATAGGCCAGTACCCTGGCCGTGCACGACAACAGCGGTTCGCCCTGCAGCAAATCGCCCTGTGGGTCGTGGGGCGGGTCTTCGGCATCGCTCAGGTAGAGCTGCGCCTCGACCCACTCATAGTGCGCAAGCTCCAGCTGCCACGGGGTATCAGCCTGGATGCCCTGAAGGTAGTCGATGAACGCCTCGGCAACCTGGGTGAACAGCGGGGTTTGGCTGCGGTAGTTGGCGTAGAAATCACGCACCCGTGCATGCCAGCGCGGCTCGCCCAAGGTCTGGCGCAACACCGGGAAACTGCCCGCCAGCAGGCCTTCGATGGCGCCGTAGAACAGCTCGCGATAGACCTTCAAGCGGCGCTCTTCAATACCAGGCGGAGGGGGATGCCGGCCTGGGTCGCGCAGGTGCCGGGCCAAGGTGAACTGCTGCTCACGCAACGTTTTGCCCATGCGACACCCCCTGCTGTATCGCACGGATGCGCGCGGTTTCTTCAAGTAGCTTGGCCAACGGCGGGTAGTTGAAGTCACGTTCAAGGACTGTCGGTTGCGCCCCAAAGCGCTGGCAGGCCAGTGCGAACAAGGCCCAGACGTCATCCTTTACCGGCGCGCCGTGGGTGTCGACCTTGAAGTCCGGTGCTTCATCGTAATGCCCGGCTACATGCATGGCGGTGACCCGCGCAGCCGGCAGCCCGCGGAGAAAAGCCAGGGCGTCGTAACCCTGGTTGCAGGCATTGACGAACAGGTTGTTGACGTCCAGCAGCAGGTCGCAATCGGCCTCCGCGAGCACTGCCCGGATGAAGTCCAGCTCACTCAGCGCTTGATAAGGCGCGGCGTAATAGCTGATATTTTCCACGGCAATACGCCGCTGGAGATGGTCCTGGGCCTGGCGGATTCTGCCTGCAACCTGGTGTACCGCCTCGTCGGTAAAGGGGATCGGCATCAAGTCATAGAGATGGCCGTCATCGCTGCAGTAGCTCAAATGTTCACTGTACAGGCGCACCTTATGGCGATCGAGGAACTGTCGCGTCTGTTCCAGCAGTTCGAGGTTCAGCGGCAGGCTCCCCCCCAGCGACAACGACAAACCATGGCAGGTCAGCGCAAACCGCTCGGTGAGCTGCGACAGGCTACGGCCGTAGGCGCCCCCAACTCCGATCCAGTTTTCCGGTGCACACTCCAGAAAGTCCAGCGCACCCTCATCGAGAGTCAGCAGCTCGGGCATCAGACCACGGCGCAGGCCAAGGCCGGTGAACAAGGGTAAGAGGCTCATCGGTAAAGATCTCCACAACACGCACAACGCCCCACCTGACCTGCAGGCGGGGCGTTGCTTAACTCATGGGCAGGTCGTCAGCCTTTGGCGTCGGTCTTGGGCTTTGCGCCGCATTTGCCTTCACCGCACTTGCCTTCACTTTTAGTGGCCTTGTCGTCGGCGCCGCACTTGCCTTCACCACATTTGCCTTCCCCCGGCGCCTTGGCAGATGCCAGTTGATAACCCTGGGACAGTGGTTCTACAGCGAAGGCACTACTGCCAAGGGCCATGCTGCCGATCAAGGCGGCGCCGAACAGGCCGAGGTTTTTCCGTGCATCAATCATGATGAAGCTCCACATAAGTGCAATAGAGGAGCCATTAGAGCGTGAGGGAGCGTCGCCGATACATCACCACAATCAGCGCGATGTATAGGACTGGATGTCCAGAGTTGTCAGATTACAGAGCTGCAGTGCGCCCGCTCCTACGGCATACAGCGAGGAGCGGGTGAGCCCTGTCAGTCCTCCAGCGGCTTGGGCGGCGCTGCAGGCTTGGCGGGTTTGGCGGGTTTGCTGTCCTTGGCCTTGGGCTCAGGAACGGCCGCAACCGGTTCCGGGGCGGCCACAGCCTTCTCGGTCGCTGGCAATTCATCGACCGCCTTGATGATGGCCTGCGGATCGAGCTTCTCGCCCGACTCGTCATCCTTGAGCATATGCCGCTCGCCATCCTTGCCCACGAGGATCACTTTGGTGCCCTTGCTCGCACCCAGCTTGAGCTCACGGATCAGCGCCATGGTGGTCTGCTGTTCGAGGTTCTTGTCCTCGCGCTTGCCCATCATGTTGGCGACGCTGTAGACAACCACGCCGCGCTCCTTGAATGCCGCTTGGGTAGCGGGATCCTTGAGCGCCTCGTTCAACCCCCGCAACGTAGGGTCGGCTGAACTGGGCGCAATGATCACCAAAGGCCGTGCCTTGCCCAGCTCCTTGGCCAGAGGGGCATCACTGTCGGCGGCGAACAACGGGCCAGTGACGGCGAGCAAGGTGGCGAGGGTCAGTGACCGGACGAGCATACGCATCTCCTTATTGTCTCGATAAACCAGTGACTACAGATCACGGAGAAAAATCCGACCCGGAGCCTAAACCACTTCGAACATCAGTTGGTCAGGGAAAAGTAACTGGCGGTTTCCAATGAGGGTTCAGCCCAGGATGCAAGCGTTATGGGAAACAGCCAACACCCTGACTGAGCATAGTCCAAAGCCACTGCGGACAAAACTGCACAAGGCCTTGCCTTCCTCGGGGACTGTCAGCGCACCTCTATGGGAGGGTCCGCCGGGCCGGACGCCAGAAGCCTTAGCGTCACATCCAACATCAAGCCACGCCGCGCCGCCCGCTGCTCCCCCAGAATGGCGTCCGACTGGTCACGCCGCTCCTCGTCCGTGAGTGCCTCGTCGTCGAGTACTGCATCCAGACGGCGGCGGAATGGGAGGTCCACCTGGGCGAAAGTATCGGGTTGGGCGCGTTCCAGGTGCGCCTGCCAAAACGTGCGATCGACCAGCGAGCGTGCCACCGCTTCCTGCGTTTCGGCCTGGTAGACAGCCGCTTCTGCCCGAGCCAGATGCTCATCCGTGACCCCTGCCAGCGGACGGAAACTCATCTCGCCCACCTCGATGGGCAAATTCAGACGATGGCGCAAACCCAGACGATAGGCGAGCCCCACCTCGCTTTCATCGGGATTGCCACCGCGGTCGATGATCTCCTGTACGGCAAGGCGGTCAACTTCGTCCAGGCGCCACAAACGCCGCCCCAAATCAATCAAGCTCTGTTCGGTACCCCCGTGATCACCGGACTGGGCATTCCACACCAGCCTGTTCAATTCAAGGTTGCTCAGACACCAGGTAGCGCCGTCCTGGCACCCCCACTCATCGTTGGCAACGGTCAACAGTTGCTCACGCAGGGCTGGCTCCTTCGCCATCGCCTGCAACAGGCTGAGCACCCGCTGCGCCATTGCCTGAGCATCGATGTGAAAGTCGGCGGAATGCAGCAGTTGCTGCAGCACACGGAAGAAGCGGTCTGCAGGCTCCCCTACATCCACGGCTTCCCAGGCGGCCACCAGCAGCCCTCGATAACGTGGCCCCACAGCGTCCCCCCAGACATCACGGGCACGAACGATCTGTTCGCGCAGAAACGCCTCATCAGACGGTGCAAGTGGTGCCATCAGAGAAGCTTGCAGGCGTATCAGCTCGGCCTCCCCGAACGGATTCCCGGCCAGCCTGATCCTTCGTCGAAATGCCACAGGCACTTCATGGAACCACTCCGGGACCTGCCTGATACGGTTCTCGCGCAAATCCACGTAAAGCAACCCAGGGTTATCGCTCAGCCCAGCGGGGAACTGCTCCACCCCAGTGTTGCGCATGTTCAGCCACCGCAGTGCCCGCAGCCCTCGGAGCGTGAACGTGCGCCCCAGCGGGTTGTGGGATAAATCGATGTATTCCAGCCCGCTGGCGCTTCCCAGGGTAGCCGCCTGGCTGCTACTCAAGACAATCTGGTTGTTGGTCAGGGTCAGCTGGCGCAAGTGCTGCATCTGCAGCAGAGGTTGCGGCAAACGCGTCAAAACGTTGCCCCCGAGGTCCAGCTCTCTCAGATTAGGGAAGGCCAGCAGAAAGCTCGTTGGAATATCTTGCAGCTCCATGCGCAGCAGCGACAGATCCGACACATGTGAAAAGCTGACCTGCGCCGGTATTTCCGGAAGCTCGCCAGGTTGATTGTTGTACAGGACCATGCGGTAGTCGTGGTCAATGTTGAGATTGGCCTGCCCAGCGTCGGTCGTACGCCGCCAGCAGTCGATCAGCGTATCGACCACATTGATCCGGTCGTCCCTCACCGCGCCGTCTGACTCCACCATCCACGCCCACAAGCTGTCACGCAACACCGTGAGCTCCTGCCTCAGTTCAACCAGAACCTCCCCTACCCGACGGCCCGACAACTGGACACGTTCGCTCCAGACCGCCACTTGCTCGTCACTGAAGGACGGGTACAGGTCCCGCACGGTTGCCGCAAGCGACCTGTCGCCACGGCCAAGCCCACCCGAGTTGCAGCCCCCCAAGGGGTAACCCAACAAACCTTCGCCGACCCGCCGTGGTGGCCGGAAAGCGCCGGGCCGCTGCAAGCCGAGCAGATGGTCGACCTCGCTGCGTCGTTGCAGCGCCACGCGCCCAAGCAGGACTCGCAGATTGTGTGCGAATGGGGCCCCTACCGTCATGGCCTCTCGTTGGCCGGGTGCGTACGCGAAGGCGATGACGTCGAACATCTCCCCTGGCACGCCATATCGCCCACCCTGTGCATCGAATAGCTGAAAGGAGCCATGTAAGTGGACCAGATCGAATGCCTCGGTACCCTCTTCGGTGGACATCAACAGTGGCCCGTTGAGATAGCCTTCGAATAACCGCCAACGCACACCCTGAGCGGTGCCGGGCAGGTGCTTGAGCAACCCTAAGGCCACGCGTGCCAGGTCGGCGTTCTGTGGCGTGTCCAGGAAGAAACCCTCGAATACGCGCGCCCGACGAATGTCCTGCACGCTACCCCTGGCGGCTTCCGCCAGGGGTAGCGGGACCCGGCCGGTCGCCAACAGGCGCCTGCGATCATCCCCGCTGGCCGAGCGCAGCAACCCTTGCGCGGCACGCCGGTGCAGCCCAGGAAACACCCGGCGCAGCAGTGCGCTGTCGGCAGTGTCGGTGACTTGGATAGCGTCATAAAGGCGCCCTAACAAAACACGACGCTGGGCCCAGGCCAGCTCGGCCAGTGCCTGGTCCGACAGGCCATCGGCACCTGGCAGGCCCTGGGCGTGTTGCAGCACCGTGATGTCGTCGACCTGCTCACCACCGCGCAAACGGCTGACCATCCGGCGTATGCGCCGGTCGAGCCTTGAGCGCTCTGCGCTGTCCAGCAAGCCTGGCTGCGGCGCTCGCCCGTAGACGTGCAGGGCCCTCAATTGATCCGCGGCCAATCCATGAAAGCTCAATACTTCATCAATCTGCTCATCGCTCATACCATCCAAGGGGGGGCCTAGGCGGCGGAACATGCGGTGTGTGTCACGCCATTCGGACGGTTGCTCGCTCCATAGACGCCAGGCGCCGGCGCCGTTATTTCGCAGCGCTGGGCCATGCTGGTTGCGCGGGCGAAGCTGCCATTGGCCGTTGCCGGCCGAGTCCGTCACTGAATAGTGGTGCCCTTCCATTTCGATCCAGGCCTCTCCCTCGAGCCGCCTGACACCCAGCGCATCGGGCGCTGACGCAGCGCTCGGCACCAGGCTGCGGAACGGAGCAAGCTCGGGCTTCCAGAGTTTGGTGCTGCCGTCCTCCAACCGCGCAGGCAGCATGCCGTCGACTACCGCAGAACGCGACCACAAGCGCCGCGCAACGGTGATGCCTGCTGCGGTGGCCGCGAGCACTGCGAGGTCGGTAGCCACATTGGTCATATGGTCGAGGGCCGCTTGAGCATCACCGTCATGCCAAGCCTCGATGCCATGGTAGACCTCACCCAGCAGCTCCCACGCAGTAACCGCCAACAACACCAGGCCTATGCTCGGCACAAACAGGCCGGCCAGATTGAGCAGCGCCCAGCCTTCTGCGGCCAGCCGCTCATCATGGGCGCGCTGCAGGTCACGATCGAGTCTGGCCACCGGCATCACGATGAGCGATGCATCCTCCTTGATCTGGCGTATCCGCGATTGTGCGAGGCTGTTGAACAACGGCTCCGGACAAGCCCGCAGGTGTGGCTTCAAGTCAAAACTTGCCCAGTCGGGAAGGTCGTCAAAAGCCGTGACCACACTGGCAAAGAACGCCGAGCTGTCGCGGCGCAGCACGAACCGGCTGAAAAACCGCTGATACGTCTTGACGCGTAGGCGATGCCCCAGCTCGCGGTTGAGAGCCTCCAGGCTTTGGAATGCGCGCCAAGGCGCTACCGGATCGCCTGGCACGTATATCAATAGCCGTCGCGTGGTATCGAGCAGCGGGCCTTGGTCGATCACATCCAGCACAACAATCTGTTGCAGCGCACAGTTGAGCAGCGTCAGGCGCTTGGGCACTACCAGGTCACCCGCAAGGCGCAGCAATTTGCCGTCGATGCACATGGCGGTTATCAGTTCCAGCTCACTGTCCTCCAGGGCCTCATCCAGCCTGGCTTTGTACGCATCCACCAGCATCGCGTAGCGGCTGGTGTTGACCAGCAGCGCCTCCACCCGCTTCTCGTCATTGGCGGGCTTGAGGATGGCATCCAGATGGCGTTGATAAGCCTGCCCCATGTCCAACTCCCGGCACAACGCCGCAAATTCGATCGCCGTGGGTGGTTCGGCCTGCCCCTGCCGCGGCACGAGCAGGCGGTTGCCCACGGGTTGGCCGCCAGCCGTGGCTTGTTCGGAAGTAAAGTTTCGCAGCACCACCTCGAGCAGCGGTTTTTCTTCGTACACCACCCTGGTGAGGTGGGCCCCTACGGGTTGAGCATTGATTACTGGCTCTCGACGGCCTTGCAAGAACGTCAATCGACGCAGGTTGTAGCTGACACCCTGACGCTGCGCGAGCGCGTCCTCCATGGCCGAGGCAACAAAATCGTCGATGTTTTCGATACGCGCCTCCAAGGCGCCCAGCTGTTGACGGAACTTGAGGCTCTTGGCCAATGCCTCGGCTAATGCCGGCAGCTGCTCAATGGGTACTTTGCGCAGCCAGGGCGGCAGCCGATCGCCGATGATGCCATCCTGAAAAGCCTCGCTGGCGCGACGCAATTGCTCGTAACGGTGCTCATCTGGCGGTGATGCGGTAGCCATCTCGAAGCCTCCTTAAAATAAAGAGGCCAGCCTAGACAGGGCACGTTGGTCGAGGCGTTAGATAGCTAACGCCAGGGCTCAGAACAACAGCAACTGGCGGTCGGTCAATGCCGCAAAATCGTCACCGACGAAGGGCAGGATGGCATCGGCCACCGGCTGCAGTTGCCTGCTGAAGTAGTGGTCATAGTCAATTGGCGACTGCAGGTTCTCCATCGGTTCCGGCCCCGCCGTGGTGATCACGTAGCTGATCCAGCCACCCTTCTGGTATTGCAGCGCACGCCCCAGGCGGCGGTTGTAGTCATCAGCCAGGCGCGCGGCACGGACATGCGGTGGCACGTTGCGTTGGTAGTCGGCCAGCGGCCGGCGCAGGCGCTTGCGGTAGATCAGCAGCTCGTCCAGCTGGCCCGCCAGGGTCTGCGCCACGAACCCGCGTACATAATCACGGTACGGCTGGCCGCGGAAGATCCGCCCGTACAAGGCCTGCTGGAACTGTCGGGCCAGTGGTGACCAGTCGGTACGCACCGACTCCAGGCCCTTGTACACCATGTCTTCGCTACCATCGGCGCGCTGCACCAGCCCTGCATAGCGCTTCTTGCTGCCCTCGTCGGCACCTCGAATGGTGGGCATCAGAAAGCGCCGGTAATGGGTTTCGAACTGCAGCTCAAGCGCGCTTTCCAGGCCCATGGTTTCGCGCAGGTGCTGGCGCCACCACTGGTTGACCTCGGCTACCAGTTCGCGGCCAATGCGGGCCGCAGCTTCCTCGCCATGGGCGCCCTTGAGCCAGACGAAGGTTGAATCGGTGTCGCCATAGATCACGTCGTAGCCCCGCGCCTCGATCAGCGCGCGGGTCTGGCGCATGATCTGATGGCCACGCATGGTGATCGATGACGCCAGGCGCGGGTCGAAAAACCGGCAACCGCTTGAACCCAGAACGCCGTAGAAGGCATTCATGATGATCTTCAGAGCCTGCGACAACGGTGCGTTGCCTTCGCGCTTGGCTTCTTCCCTGCCCTGCCAGACCCGCTCGACGATCGCCGGCAGGCAATGCAGGTTGCGCGAGAAACGCCCGCCTCGAAAACCCTCGACCGAATGCGTGTCATCCGGCTGGCGCAAGCCTTCGACCAGGCCCACCGGGTCGATCAGGAACGTGCGGATGATCGCGGGGTACAGGCTTTTGTAGTCGAGCACCAGCACCGAGTCATACAGGCCCGGGCGCGAATCCATCACAAACCCACCGGGGCTGGCCTCATCCGGTCGGCTGCCCAGATTAGGCGCCACGAAGCCAAGCCGATGCATGTGCGGGATATACAGATGACAGAACGCCGCCACCGAACCGCCGCTGCGGTCCACTGCCAGCCCGGTGACGGATGAGCGCTCGAGCAGAAACTCCAGCAACCGGGTATGGGCGAAGATACGCGTCACCAGCTCGCAGTCCTTGAGGTTGTAACGGGCCAGGGCCGGCTTGTCCTCGGCGAACATGCGGTTGATCTCGTCCATGCGCTGGTAAGGCGTATCGATCGCCTTGCCTTCACCCAGCAACGTCTGCGCGACGTTTTCCAGGCTGAACGAGGGGAAACTCCAGGTGGCCGAACGCAGGGCTTCGATGCCATCGATCAGCAGCCGGCCAGGTGCATCTGCGAACACATGGCCGCCGTTGGCGTGGGCACGCAAGGTCATGGGCGCGCCATTGCGCCCCAGCGTCAACGGCACCTGCAGTTGTTTGGCATGCTCATGCAGGATGCGCAGGTCGAACTGGATCAGGTTCCAGCCGATGATTGCATCCGGGTCGTGTTCGGCCATCCACTGGTTCAGGCAGTGAAGCAGCTCAGCGCGGTCGGGGCAGTAGCGCAGGTCGAAATCCACGTTACTGGCCTGAGCATTGGCACTGCCCAACATGAATACCTGGCGTTGGCCACATCCCTCTACGGCAATGCTGTACAACTCGCCACGTTCGCTGGTTTCGATATCCAGCGATGCCAGACGCAATGGCGGGCGGTAGTGTGCGCAGGGTTTGAGTTGAGCATCACAGGTGACCCCTTGAGCATCCGGGTGCCCGGCAAACTGCACCGCAGCCGTGATGAAGCGCTCCATCAGGTAGCGCTCGGGCGGGCGGATATCGCCCTCGAACACCTCGACGCCGGCGCTGCGCAGGCGTTGTTCCAGTTGCATCAGTTGCCGCTGCTGACGGCAGTAAACACCCATCACTGGCCGGTGCTCGAAATCACGCAGGCTCAAGGCTTTGAGTTCAACACCTGTTTCATCGGCCAGCAACAGCCGCGCATGCTCGGCCTGCGCCTGCAGGATGAACATCACTGAGCCGTGCGGGGCCAGGCGCAACAGGCGTGGCCCCTGGTCGGTGGCCAGCCAGAACTCCACGCAGGTGCCTTCGGGCGTGTCATGCCAATGCCGGGTCAGGACAAAGCCCTGCTGCAACTCCACTGCGTTGTCCTCGGTGCAACCGATAGGTCGGATAAGGTAATTCTACCCTTGTGCGGGCAATCAGCCGTACAGGTAGTTGATGTCCTTGTAGGCCAACGGTGGCACCTGGCCGAGCAGGAAGTCGCGCAACTTGTGCATCTGTCTTGCCTTGGGGCTGGATTTGAGCCAGGTCATGTAATACCCGTCTCCTGTCGCCACGGCATGCTTGAACGGCGTGACCAGGCGCCCGGCACCCAGGTCGGCACTGGCCAGCACCAGGTCGACCACCGAGATACCCAGGCCCTGTTGGGCTGCGGAAATGCCCTGATCGAGGGTGTCGAACACCTGGCCCTGGTCGATGCTGATGTCCAGCGCATCCATGCGCGCCAGCCAGCGCCGCCAGTCGCGGCGGTCCGGTGACGGGTGCAGCAGTTCGCACTGGCGCAAATCGCCCAGTGCAGGTTGCTCATGTGCCATGTAGTCCGGGTGGCACACCGGGATCAGCCATTCATCGAACAGCTTGAAGCTCTCGATATCGGCGGCAAAGCTGCCGCTGGACAGCAGAAACGCGCAATCGTAGGGCTCGGAGTAGAAGTCCACGGTGTCGATGTCCATCCACACGCTCGACAGCTGCACGCTGCAGCTGTCGTCGACTTTCTTGAACGCATCCAGTGCCCGCAGCAGCCAGCGCACGGTGAGCGTCGAAGGTGCCTTGAGGCGCAGCCCGTAGCGGTCCTGGCGCAGCAGCGCGCAAGCGTTTTCGATGATCTTGAAGCCGACCTTCAGCTCCTGCGACAGCAGCCGCCCGTGTTCGGTGAGGCTCAACTTGGGGCCGCGGCGCTCGAACAAGTCGCAGCCGAACATACCTTCAAGGGTCTTGATGTGGTGGCTGACGGCGCCCTGGGTCAGCGCCAGCTCTTCAGCCGCGCGGGTGAACGACCCGTAACGCGAGGCGACCTCGAAGGCACGCAATGCATGCAAAGCCTGAATCCGTTCCGACATGACGCCCCCGAAGCATGAGTAAGACTAATAGTAGGTCATAGTTCCACGCGTTTTACAACGTTAACTGCGTCTCAGAAAATGCAGGTAAATAACAAAGATAAGCCAATAACCTGCCTGCATATGTCTGTAACTTTCTGTTAATCAAACGCCTGGGGAAATCATGTTTACGGGTTATGGAAACTGCTATCGCCTGGATGCGCTAGAGCTGGCCGCTGAACATGTCCGGAACACGCAGCATTGGACGCACAAAACCATACAACATTTTCGCGACATCCTCGCCAACCCTGACTTCCCTTGCCTGTTCGGGCGCAAGGCGGTGGCTGGCGAATCCTGCCACATTCTGTTCGCCCGGGCCGAACAACTGGCCGACGACATCGCTCAAGGCCTCGCCGACTACGTCCGCACCATTACCCCCGTGCCAATCAAGCAACGTATCGGCAGCCCGCTGGTGGTGTTTCTCGAAACGGCCGCCGACAGCACCCTTGCCGAACAACAGGCGCTGGCCTGGAAGGTACTGCGCGGCGTGCACGCGCGCGACCCGCACCCCTGGCCCCAGGCGATACCCAGCGACCCCAATGACAGTGGCTGGTCATTTTGCTACGCCGGCATGCCATTGTTCATCAACATGAACTTTCCCGGCCACCGACAGATGAGAAGCCGCAACCTGGGCAACCACATCACTTTCGTCATCAACCCGCGGGAAAACTTCGACGAAGTAGCCAACGCCGGCACCGAGAGCGGCAAGCGGATTCGTGCACGCATCCGCGAACGGGTGCACCACTACAACGACGGCGTCATGCCCGACAGCCTCGGCTTCTTCGGCCAGGCCGACAATTTTGAATGGAAGCAATACCAACTGCAGGAAGCAGGCTCGCTCAACCCGTCGCGCTGCCCCTTTCATGCCCACGCCCACGCCACGCCCGACACACAGATCGAGAATTGACCGTGAATACCGCACTGACCCTCACCTACGCCCTGACCGTCCTGCTGCTGATCGCCACCCCTGGCCCCGTGGTGGCATTGATCGTCAACACCGCTGCGGCCTCTGGCTCGCGCAAGGCCATGTTTACCGCCGTTGGCACCAACTGGGCATCCTTGGTACTGATCGGCGCCGCTGCCTGGGTCATCCTGACCAGCGCGGCCATCGACAAGGCCTGGCTCAGCGGCATGAGCCTGCTGGGCTGCCTGTTCATCGGCTACATCGCCGTAAGCACCCTGCGCGAGTGCCTGCAGGCGCCTGCCGCCGAAGCCGAGGCGCACCCCCCAAAAGCTGGGCGCGGCGGCTTGTGGCAAGGGTTCATGGTGGGTATTTCCAACCCGAAGGACATCATTTTCTTCATCGCCTTCTTCCCGCAGTTCATCCAGATCACCGAATCATTCGGCAAAAGCATGGTGGTGCTGTCACTGCTCTGGGTGGCCATCGATTTCGCTGTGCTCAGCCTGTACATCTTCGCCATCGGCAAGCTCGCCTCGCAGCGCAGCAACCGCGTGATTTCCCTGGCCTCAGGGGTTGCCCTGCTGCTGATCGCCGTCGGCGGCCTGGCCTACAACTTCAAGGAGCTGGCGGGCTGAAGCCCAAAGCGACAGCAACGCCAGAGCCGAAGGATCGCCCATGACCTCGTCCAACCCCGCAACGCACGCTTCGACGCTGCAACCGGACTACCAGCGCTTCCTGCAACTGGGCACTCGGCGCGCCCCACATACCCTGCATGTGCACGAAAGTGGCTACCGCTCGGGTACCATCAACACCGACGCACTTGGGCTGCGCTACAGCCATTGCACCGGCAAGCGCTTTTCCGCCGCCGAACGCGGCGGCACGGCACGGGTCAACCTGCTGGTCGGCGGCTCGACCGCGCTGGGTATCGGTGCCAGTTCCGACGAGCATACGGTGGCCTCTCAGCTGTCGATACTGACCGGTGAAGTGTGGCTGAGCTTGGCGGGCTGTGGGCTGAATGCGAGCCAGGAGCTTCTGCTGTTTCTCACCCACCAGCACCGCCTCGGCGAAGTGGGCCATGTGGTAGTGCTCAGCGGCCTGAATACCTTGGCACATGAAGCGCTGGGCGAGGTGCTGACTGGTCCGCACGAGCTGCAGCACGCCAAGGCGCATCAGGGGTACCTGCACAGTTTCAACGAAGGCCTGCAGCCCACCAGCCCGGCGCGCCGGGATTCACTGTGGCAACGCCTGGGCCAGGCGCTGGCGCCGCGCCGGCAGGAGCAGGCCTTGGGCTGGTCGTTATCGCCGCCGGAGAAGCGCCTGGCACGCGCCGCCGACAGCATTGGCCGCACCTTGCGCCAGTGGGAGCGGATGCTGGCCGACAGCCACGCCACCCTCACCTTCATTCTGCAACCGCTGCTGCCCTGGTGCCGCGAAACCCTGCCTGCCGGTGAGCAAGCCATGCTGGCGTCGGTGGAACGCCAGCCTGCCAATTTCGACCGCCTGCTCGATGGCGCCTTCGACAGCCAGCTGCACATGGCATTCTTCAGGCGCATCAAAAGCCAGGCAGACCCGGTGCCGTGCTACGACATGAACAGCATGCTCAGCAGCTCGCCCGTTTTCGGCGCTGACCTGTTCATAGACCGCTTGCACCTCAACGATTTGGGCAACAATGCCTTGGCCAAGGTGATCACGGCCAAACTGGGCCTTGCCCAGGAAAAACATGCGCAACGCAAGGTCACGCCGATCAAGCTCGTCTGACAGTTGACCGCCGGCCTTTCGGTCTGCCCCTACGCTTGGCTAGAATAGGCAGTCGTTCCGATTCGCCCGAGGCGCACGCGTACCTGTGATGAACACCCATTCTGCCCACCTGTACCTGGCTACCCACCGTGGCTTCACCTGCTGCGAGGCGCCTACGTGAGCCGCGCAGCGCTCGGGCCGGTGTTGCTCGTCACCTTGGCACCGTTAGCCGCACAAGCGCTCGAAGCGCGCATCGACCCCCACGCCGACCTGTTGTACCGCCAGGCGCTGCCCTTGCTGGAGCAGGCGGACAACCCCGACGACAGTGCCAGCCCCCTGCGCACCGCCGTTGGCGGCGACCCGGAACTCAACCGGCAAGGCCAGGCACTGGCTCGCACGCTGCCAACGGCGGTGGCACTGCTGAAAAAGTCGGTGGAACTCGGCCACCCGGTGGCCCAGTATCGCCTGGCGCTGTACTACACGACCTACCTGCCTGCGGCACAGATACCCGATGCCGCCTGCCCGTTGCTGGAGGCCAGCCTCAATCAGGGCTTTGCCCCGCCGGCCACGGCAATTGCCACCTGGTGCTCGGGGTACAACGCCAGCCCAGCCTATCGCGAGGCCCTCGAAGCGATCCCGAGCATGGCGACGCTTTATGCACCCTATTACCCACAGCCGGCCACCCGCCTGGCGTGCAGCCGCAGCCAGCCACAGGGCCTGCAGATGCAGTGGGGACGCCAGCGTGACTACCAGGCCGAAGTCTATCGCCTGCTGGGTGACCTGGACCCGCAACACAGCCGCTCCCTGCTGCAGAAGGCCGTGGAAATCAATGGCTGTATAGCGGCCCAGCAACGCTTGACCAGCCAGCGGTAACACGCCTGCCTTGAGTGGGCGCAGCGGCGCCAAACGAGCAAGATCGTTCAAGCCACCCGCCCCAGCCTCTGGCATGCTGCTCTGCCGAACAACAGTGTCGCAACCATCATGCACAGCAGTCCGCCCATTGCCCGCCAGGCCTTTCTGCACGGCGCCATCGCCATTCTCCCGTTATCGCTGGCCGTCGCCCCGTGGGGCCTGCTCGCAGGCTCGATGGCCATCGAGGCCAACCTCAGCGCCTGGGAAGGCCAGGGCCTGTCGGCGATCGTCTTTGCCGGGGCTGCGCAGCTGGTAGCCATCGGCATGCTCAAGGGCGGCGCGAACCTGCTGTCGATCCTGCTGACCACCCTGCTGCTGACCTCGCAGCACCTGCTCTATGGCTTATCCATGCGCCCGGTGCTGTCAAACCAGCCGCTACGCTGGCGGCTGGGCCTGGGCTTTCTGTTGACCGACGAGTTTTTCGCACTCACCAGCCACTATGACCAGCAGCAGTTCAACCGCTGGTACGCACTCGGTGTCGGGCTGACGTTCTACGTGGCCTGGAACCTGTTCACCCTGGCCGGCATCGTGCTGGGCCAGAACATCCCGCACCTGGACCAGTTGGGCCTGGACTTTTCCATCGTCGCCACCTTTGTTGCGCTGATTGCACCGCTGGTACGCAATGTCGCCACGGTGGTATGCGTGGCGGTGTCACTGTTCTGTTCGGTGCTGTTCAGCTATTGGCACTGGGAAACCGCGCTGGTGGCTGCCGGGCTGCTGGGCATGGCCGCTGGCTTCATCTGCCAGAAATACTTCGGAGGCCGCGCATGACCTGGCTACTGATCTTCGCCATGGGCGCCGTGGTGTTCCTCAACCGCTATGCCTTCCTGGAACCACGCCTGCCCTTGCGCCTGAGTTCCAACGCGCGGCAGTTCCTGGGCTTTGCCGTACCGGGCATGCTCACGGCAATCTGCGGCCCGATCATCTTCCTGCCCGGCCACCAGTTGGACCTGAGCCCGCTCAACCCCTACCTGCTCGGTGCCTTGGTGGCCGTCGCCCTGGTGTTGTTGACCCGCAGCGTGTTGCTGAGCATGCTGGTGAGCATGTTGATCTTCTTCCTGCTGCGTAGCTGGCTGGCATGACCACACCCCTGCGCGAACAGACCCACCTCTGGCAAGCGCCCGCCCTGGGCGACGTCGAGATGCTGCACGCGCGCTATTTCCAGCAGCGCTTTGCCCCGCATGTGCATGAAGGTTACGTGTTCACCGTTATCGAGTCCGGCGCCCAGCGCTTCTGGCACCGCGGCAGCGAGCACCTGGCGCCGGTCGGCAGCATGGTGCTGATCAACCCGGACGAACTGCACACCGGCGCCACGGCCCATGAAGCCGGTTGGCGCTACCGCGGTGTCTACCCGGAGCATGAACGGGTGACCGGGGTGCTGGATGAGCTGGAACTGGGCCGGCATGGCATGCCGCGCTTCAACGCCAGCGTGATCCAGGACCCGGAGCTGGCGCGCGCCTTCAGCCAGGTGCACCAGTTGTCCGAGTCGGGTGCCAGCGCACTCGAGCAACAGACCGCCTGGCGCCAGGCGGTGCTGGCACTGGTGCAGCGCCACGGCCACTGCCCGGCGCCCAGCGCCCCCGGCAACGAACCGCTGGCAGTTGCCCGCGCCCGCGAGCTGCTTGAAAGCCGACTGGCGGATCCCCCGTCACTGGAAGAGCTGGCAGCGGCTGTCAACCTATCGCCCTTTCACTTCGCGCGCGTATTCCGCCAGGCCACTGGCCTGCCGCCGCATGCCTGGCTCAAACAGCGGCGCCTGGCCCGCTCCCGCGAACTGCTGAAAAGTGGGCTGGCCGCCGCCGACGTGGCGTTCAACCTGGGGTTCGCCGACCAGAGCCACCTCAGCCGACAGTTCAAACAAGCTTATGGCGTCACGCCGGGCGCCTACCGCACCGCTTGCCTGCACGGCTAGGCCACGGCGACACCAGGCCCCAGGCAATCGCGCCAGCCGCTGCTACACTGACAGGGCTGAATGGAGGATCCTGCCATGTCCGAAAGAGAGCTCACCACCCTCATATCGCTGATGAACCAGCGCCAGGCTGCCCTGAGCAGTGCCTGCAAGGAGATTGCCGACTGGATCGACCGGCAGGGCGATGTGCCCGTCGCTGGCAAGATCCGCGCGAGCCTCAAGGCCCTGGAGGCCGATGAAGCCCAGGTTCGCAAGACCTTGACCTCGCTGACCCTCGAAAGGCCTCTGCCACGCTTTCGTAGCTGAATGAAGCGGGGCCGCAAAAGCGGCCCCGTTCAAGTCAGTGTTTCATGTGCATGTGGTCGTGCCCACCGCCCATCTCGGCGTTGAGCGCGCGGACTTCTGCCTGCACATTCAGGGTTTCCTTTGCGCCCTGCGCATCTTCGACCGTCAAGGTCAGCGGTACTTTCTCGCCTTCCTTCACTTGCTGGGTCAAGCCCATCAGCATCACGTGGTAACCGTTCGGGTCCAAGCTCACCGGCTTGCCGGCAGGCAGCTCGACAGCCTTGACTTCCTTCATGCCCATCACGTCACCGTTCATGGTCATCTCATGCACCTGCACGGTCTTGGCGATAGGCGAGGCCACGCCAACCAGCTTGCTATCGCTACTGGCCGTCAGGGTCATGAAGGCACCGGTGGACTGCTGGTGCGCAACGCTCGCACGCACCCAGGCATCACTTACGGTGGTCTGGGCCAGGGCTGGCAGCGCAAGGCCCAGCAGGGCGATGGCGGCCAGGCCGCGCTTGATCGGTTGCAGTGAAACAGCCATTAGCAAATCTCCATCAGAGTAAGCAGGTCTTCGGCGCATTCCTTGGCATTCAGCGAATGGCCCAGGCTCAGGCGCAGGGTGCCACGGGTATCGTAGACGTAGCTGGTGGACGAGTGAGAGATGGTGTAGGTGTCACCGGCCGGAACCTTCTCGTAGAACACCTTGAATTCCCGGGCCACCTCGGCGATTTCTTCCGGTGTACCGGTCAGCGCGGTGAACGTCGGGTCGAAGGCCTTGACGTAGGCATCGAGCACTTCCGGGGTGTCGCGCTCCGGGTCCAGGGTGATGAACACCACGCGGAACAGTTCGCGGTCGCGACCTTTAAGCAGCTTCCTGATTTGCGCCGCACGCGCCAGCGTGGTCGGGCAGACCGCCGGGCACTGGGTGAAACCGAAGAAGATCATCGGCATGCTGCCGTAGAAGCTCGACAGGGTGACGTCGTTGCCCTGGGGGTCCTTGAGGCGGAACTTACGCCCGAGGATCTCGTTGCTCATGTTCTTGCCGTACTTGAACTCAAGCCCCCGGGCCGGGTTGCAGCCTGCCAGCAGGCCGAGCCCGAGAACGCCCATCCCGGCGACTACCGCGCGCCGGGTCAACAGATCATTCATGGAACCATCCTTTACAGGGAAGGTGCCGGCCCCAGAAGCGGGCCGGCCCAAAAACCGGGGCATTCTTGCATGGCACCCCGCGGGCTTCTACCCGACCAAGGCGGTGATGGCCTGCAGCCCTTTGAATACGGGCTGCGACCTGTTGTCGCAGGGGTTGAAACCGTAACAGTTTGTTGCTAGGAGCGCGTAATACTACAAATCAGTAGTAGGCGTTTTCCTTCTGGGTGTGGTCGGTCACGTCACGCACGCCCTTGAGTTCCGGAATACGCTCAAGCAGGGTGCGCTCGATGCCTTCCTTCAAGGTTACGTCCGCCTGGCCGCAACCCTGGCAACCGCCACCAAACTGGAGCACGGCAATACCGTCGTCGACCACGTCGACCAGGCTCACCTGGCCACCATGGCTGGCCAGCCCAGGGTTGATTTCGGTCTGCAGGTAGTAGTTGATGCGCTCGTTGATCGGGCTGTCTTCATTGACCATCGGCACTTTGGCGTTCGGCGCCTTGATGGTCAGCTGGCCGCCCATGCGGTCGGTGGCGTAATCGACCAGCGCGTCTTCCAGGAACGGCACGCTGACCGCATCGAGATAGGCGGTGAAGCTCTTCAGACCCACGGCGGTGTCGTCAGGCTTCTCTTCGCCAGGCTTGCAGTAGGCGATGCAGGTTTCGGCGTACTGGGTGCCCGGCTGGGTGATGAAAACGCGGATGCCAATGCCAGGCGTGTTCTGCTTGGAAAGCAGATCGGCCAGGTAATCATGGGCGGCGTCGGTAATGGTTATAGCGCTCATGGAAGTTCCTCACAGACTTGCGGCCAAGTGTACGCCAACCTGGCCCCTGAACAAAGTCCTAGCATTTTACTCTGGAAAGGGCATAAGCCGGCGTTTGCTCCCGCGGCGCCGCCAGCCACGCCTGCATCCGCCGGTACAAACCGCGCTCCAGCCACTGGTAACTGAACCACGACATTAGTCCAATGGACGGCACGCAGAGGGCGAAGACCAGGTAAGGGTTGAGGTGCAAACGCTGGCTGGCGAACCAGCCGGCATACAGCACCAGCACGTGGATCAGGTACACCGAATACGAGCAGTCACCCAACGCCTTGAGCACCCGGCTGCCCTGGAAGTACGGCTCCAGCGCGACGAAGGCCAGCACCACCAGGGCACTTGGCAAGCCCCAATGCAGCAGGCGCTGGGACGCGTCCAGGTGATAAATCGCGTAAGCCGCTACCCCAAGTACCGCCAGCGGCAGCCACAACCCTTCGCGCACCAGCCCGCGGCGGTACAGCACGCCGATGCCGATACCAAGCAGGAACTCGTAGATGATGCCGTTGTTGTAGAAGTGGCTGAGTACGCCAAGGCGGCTCAATACTTCACTGACCAGCAACAGTGCAGCCGTTACCAGCAGCAGGTGGTGACGCTGGCGCACCAGGAACGCAAGGCCAAAGAGGAGGTAGAAGAACATCTCGAAGTTCAGCGTCCAGCCCACGTTCAAGGTCGGGTACAGGCCGTAGCCGCCGGGGTTCTCTGCCGGGATGAACAGCAGCGACAGCAGCAGGTGACGCCAGTCGAATTCCTGGTGTGGCATCCATTGGCTGAAGGCCAGCAGCAGCGCTGCCATCAACGCGGTATAGAACCAGTAGGCAGGGACGATACGCAGGGCGCGGTTGAGCAGGAAGCGGCGCGGCTCGATGGCCTTGTCACGGGTCGAGAGGTAGATCACCAGCCCGCTGATGACAAAGAAGATATCCACGCCCACGGCGCCGCGATCGGTAAGGAACTGGCCCACGGGGCCTGTGGCATGGAAGTCGAAGAAGATCTGCATGAAATGGTGGCAGACCACCACCCAGGCGGCGAACGCCCGCAGTGCCTGAAGCGAATACAGCATGGAATACCTGCGATTGCCGGTGCATTGAGGCCCTTGCAAGCGCTGCTTGCTCGCAAGGGCCACCCACCGATTCCGACCGCAGTGATGGCGGAAAGGTCAGCTCAACCGATCAGAGGTTCTCGTAGCGGTTCATGTCCAGCACCCCCGCCTCCACAGGTTCGGTTTCCTGGATGAACGTGCTCAGGTCATGGAAGTAGCGCCAGAACTCCGGGTGGCTGCGGCGCACGCCCCAGCGCATGACGATACGCTCGAACTTGGCGGCGTCGTCGCGCGCGTACTCCAGGTCCTCGACAAACTCCGGCACGTCCGCCGCCGGGATATTGAAGATGAAGTTCGGGTAGCTGCTGAGTACCCCGGGGTACAGGGTCAGGGTATCCAGGCCCGGCTGATACCGAGCGCTTTCGCCGAGCAGGAAGGCAACGTTGCTGTGTGCACGGTTGCGCAGCAGGCTGTAGACCTGACGCTGGCCGCCCTGCCCTTCGATGCGCAGCATGGTCGCCTCGGGCAACTGGTTGATTACCTTCAGGCCTGCGGCCGGGCGTGACACCAGGCGGCTGAGCGACTGCTCGACGTTGCGAAATTCCTCGCTCATCTGTGGCCGCGAGCAGTAGGCGCCCTGGCAACGGTTGATCGGGTCGGGCGCAGCGTTCAGGCTACCGGTACGCTGCAGCAGCTTGAGGCCGAAGTCGCGCTTGGCATCGCGCGCGTCGAGCGAGATGCCGCTCGGCGTGTCGGTGTCGATGTCTTCGTAGTCGAGCCACATCTTCACCTTGCCGCTGTTCTGGTACCAACTGCTGAGAATCGCGCCACGCTGGTCGGCCGGCATCAGGCGCAGGAAGTTGACCTCGGCGCCATTGCGGATCAGGTCAAAGTACAAACGCGTCTGCAGCTGGTGCGAGACATTGCCGAACACATCGAAGTTGACCGCCAACTGGTAGTAGGTGCGCTCGAACAGTGGGTAGTCGAACAGCCACATGGTCAGCGGCACATCGCCCACCAGGCCTTTGGTCACGGCGGCACTGTCGAAGTGGCGGAAGATGCTCAGCAGCGCGTTGTCGTTACCGGCCCACAGCGTCGACCAGCCTGGCGCAGGCATGTCGGCATAGGCGTCGCGGCGCAGTTTTTCGTACTCGTTGCGTTTGTCGCGGTAGGCGTGCCACAGCGAAAGCACGCTGCCCACATCGTCGATCTGCCCCGGCATGGCCAGCAACGGCGTGGCCTCGCCCCGGTACTTGGCGTCGGTGATGTAGCGGTCGTGGGCGGGCTCCTGGAACAGTGCCCAGAAGTTGTCGCGGATCACGTCGGTGGCGATCTGGCCGCGGCACACCGGGCCGCGTATGAAGGTGCGCACGAAGTATTCGGCGTTATCCAGCATGAACTGGTACCGCGCCACCGCCGGGATCGCCTCGAAGGTTTCGAACGGGTTGGCGCGGTGGCGTGGGCCGTAGCCCGGCAGCGCGGTGGCGTGCCAGTCGCCGGCGTAGAACAGCTGCTTCACGCGTTTTAGCTTCTGCGGCCCCATCGGGTAGGTGATGTGCGTTTTGTGCACGATCACGCCCTGCACCGGGATCAGGCGGTAATAGAAGTCGGTCCCGGGCGGGTCGTTGGGGCGGCGCGTGGCAATGATGTCGGCCGGCTGGCCGCTTGGGGTACGCGAGCGCACCCACTGGAAGAAGTGGCCCTGCTCGCCGCCGACAAAATGGATGTGCGCCAGGAACAGGTGTTCGTACAGCCAGCGACCAACCAGTGCCTCGGTGGAACCCGGGCGGTTGAGCAGTTCTTCCCAATCGGCGATCTGCTTGGCCTCGACCGCGCTGGGCTTGATCGGCTGGTACTCGACCGGCGCGCCCGCAGCCAACCAGCGCTGCAGGGTCTGGTACTCCTGGTCGGTCAGGCCGGTGACCGCCAGCGGCATGCCCTCCTTGGGGTGAGCGCCGGCGTAGGCATCGAACTCATGGGGCAACGGGCACATATTGGTGCGGTTGAGCCCCAGAACGATCTCCTCCGGCAACTTGGCGTTGGGCGTGAGCGGCGTCTTGTGCCCCAGTTCGAGCATGCGCGCCATCAGCGCAGCCTGGCTCCCCTGGTTGTCCAGCACCGAATAAAAGCCCTTGTTACGCCAGGCCTCTTCACTGTGAGCGTCGTAGAACAGCCGCGTCGTCGGGACCGCCTTGCTTCGCTCGCCTTGATAAACCGGCACCTTGGTGGCGCCGCGTACCGCGCCCTCCGGGCTTTCCAGCTTGAGCTGGCAGGCCGCGTCGTTGCAGGCATGGCAGGCCACGCACTTCTCGGTGAAGATCGGTTGAATATCCCGGGTGTAGGAGATTGCCGGGCTCGATGGGGGGGCCTGCCCGAATGCCACGCTGCTGATCAGCAAGGCGAAGGCAGCAGCTATAAAACGATGCACCATGTGCCGAAAGTCCTGGTTCCTGAAAGCCATCACGATTGCCTGGTCGTCCGTGGGTGCTGATGGCTCAACATGAACAGATTTCATGCAAATGGCCGATGCGCCTAAAAACCGCGCAGCTTTGTTATGATTCCGCACCTTCTGATATTCGCCCGACCAGGTAGTTCCTATGTCCGACCGCAGCGCTCGTTACCAAGCACTCCAGCACGCACTCAAAGAGCGCATTCTGATCCTCGACGGCGGCATGGGTACTATGATCCAAAGTTATCGCCTCGAGGAACACGACTATCGTGGCACGCGCTTTGCCGATTGGCCAAGCGACGTCAAGGGTAACAACGATTTGCTGCTGCTCAGCCGCCCCGATGTGATCGCCGCGATCGAGAAGGCATACCTGGACGCCGGCGCCGATATCCTCGAAACCAACACCTTCAACGCCACGCAGATTTCCCAGGCCGACTACGGCATGGAGTCGCTGGTCTACGAGCTGAACGTCGAAGGCGCGCGCATCGCCCGCCAGGTCGCCGATGCCAAGACCCTCGAAACGCCGGACAAGCCGCGCTTCGTCGCCGGCGTGCTCGGCCCGACCAGCCGTACCTGCTCGATTTCCCCGGACGTCAACGACCCCGGCTACCGCAACGTCACCTTCGACGAGTTGGTGGTCAACTACATCGAGGCCACCCGCGGCCTGATCGAGGGCGGCGCCGACCTGATCCTGATCGAGACCATCTTCGACACCCTCAACGCCAAGGCGGCGATCTTCGCCGTGCAGCAGGTGTTCGAGGACGACGGTATCGAACTGCCGATCATGATCTCCGGCACCATCACCGATGCCTCGGGCCGCACCCTGTCGGGCCAGACCACCGAAGCGTTCTGGAACTCGGTGCGCCACGCCAAGCCGATTTCCGTGGGCCTGAACTGCGCACTTGGCGCCAAGGACCTGCGCCCGTACCTTGAAGAGCTGTCGACCAAGGCCGACACCCATGTCTCGGCGCACCCCAACGCCGGCCTGCCGAACGCCTTCGGTGAATATGACGAAACCCCGGCCGAAATGGCTGCAGTGGTCGAGGAGTTCGCTGCCAGCGGCTTCCTCAACATCATCGGCGGTTGCTGCGGTACCACCCCTGGTCACATCCAGGCCATTGCCGAGGCCGTGGCCAAGTACAAGCCGCGTGAAATTCCGGAAATCGCCAAGGCCTGCCGCCTGTCCGGCCTGGAGCCGTTCACCATCGACCGCCAGTCGTTGTTCGTCAACGTCGGCGAGCGTACCAACATCACCGGCTCCGCCAAGTTCGCCCGGCTGATCCGCGAAGAGAACTACACCGAGGCCCTGGAAGTCGCCCTGCAGCAGGTCGAGGCTGGCGCCCAGGTGATCGACATCAACATGGACGAAGGGATGCTCGACTCCCAGGCCGCCATGGTCCGTTTCCTCAACATGATCGCCGGTGAGCCAGACATTTCCCGCGTGCCGATCATGATCGACTCCTCCAAGTGGGACGTGATCGAAGCGGGCCTCAAGTGCATCCAGGGCAAGGGCATCGTCAACTCGATCTCCATGAAGGAAGGCGTCGAGCAGTTCAAGCACCACGCCCGCCTGTGCAAGCGCTATGGCGCCGCGGTGGTGGTGATGGCGTTCGACGAGGTTGGCCAGGCCGACACCGCCGCGCGCAAGAAGGAAATCTGCAAGCGCAGCTACGACATTCTGGTCAACGAAGTCGGCTTCCCGCCGGAAGACATCATCTTCGACCCGAACATCTTCGCCGTTGCCACCGGCATCGAAGAGCACAACAACTACGCCGTCGATTTCATCGAGGCCTGTGCCTACATCCGTGACCACCTGCCGCACGCGCTGACCTCCGGCGGTGTGTCCAACGTGTCGTTCTCGTTCCGTGGCAACAACCCGGTGCGCGAGGCGATCCACTCGGTATTCCTGTTCCACGCCATCCGCAACGGCCTGACCATGGGCATCGTCAACGCCGGGCAGCTGGAGATCTACGACGAGATCCCGGCGGCACTGCGCGAGAAGGTCGAGGACGTGGTGCTCAACCGCACCCCGGAAGGCACCGACGCATTGCTGGCCATTGCCGACGACTACAAAGGCGGCGGCGCTACCAAGGAAGTCGAGAACGAAGCCTGGCGGTCGCTGCCGGTAGGCAAACGCCTTGAGCACGCCCTGGTCAAGGGCATCACCGCACACATCGTCGAGGACACCGAGGAGTGCCGCCAGCAATGTGCGCGCCCCATCGAGGTCATCGAAGGGCCGCTGATGAGCGGCATGAACGTGGTTGGCGACCTGTTCGGCGCGGGCAAGATGTTCCTGCCCCAGGTGGTCAAGTCGGCGCGGGTGATGAAGCAGGCCGTTGCTCACCTGATCCCGTTCATCGAAGCGGAAAAAGGCGACAAGCCGGAAGCCAAGGGCAAGATCCTCATGGCCACGGTCAAGGGCGACGTGCACGACATCGGCAAGAACATCGTCGGCGTGGTGTTGGGCTGTAACGGCTACGACATCGTCGACCTCGGCGTGATGGTGCCGGCGGAGAAGATCCTGCAGACCGCCCGCGATGAGAAGTGCGACATCATTGGCCTGTCCGGCCTGATCACCCCGTCGCTGGACGAGATGGTTCACGTTGCCCGCGAAATGCAGCGCCAGGGCTTCGAGCTGCCGCTGATGATCGGTGGCGCCACCACCTCCAAGGCGCACACCGCGGTCAAGATCGAGCCGAAGTACAGCAACGACGCGGTGATCTACGTGACCGACGCCTCGCGTGCGGTGGGTGTAGCCACCCAGCTGCTGTCCAAAGAGCTCAAACCTGGCTTCGTCGAGAAAACCCGCCAGGACTACGTCGAAGTGCGCGAGCGCACCGCCAACCGCAGCGCCCGCACCGAGCGCCTGAGCTATGCCCAGGCGGTGGCGACCAAGCCCAAGTACGACTGGGCCGGCTACCAGCCAGCGGTGCCCTCCTTCACCGGCGTCAAGGTGCTGGATAACATCGACCTGCGCACCCTGGCCGAGTACATCGACTGGACCCCGTTCTTCATTTCCTGGGACCTGGCCGGCAAGTTCCCGCGCATTCTTACCGACGAAGTCGTCGGCGAGGCGGCCACCTCGCTATACAAAGATGCCCGCGAGATGCTCGACAAGCTGATCGACGAGAAGCTGATCAGTGCGCGCGCCGTGTTCGGCTTCTGGCCAGCCAACCAGGTCGCCGATGACGACATCGAAGTCTACGCAGGCAACGGCCAGCCGCTGGCCACCCTGCACCACCTGCGCCAGCAGACCATCAAGCCCGACGGCAAGCCGAACTTCTCCCTGGCCGACTTCGTCGCGCCGAAAGACAGCGGCGTCACCGATTACGTGGGTGGCTTCATCACCACCGCCGGCATCGGTGCCGAGGAAGTGGCCAAGGCTTATCAGGACAAGGGCGACGACTACAGCTCGATCATGGTCAAGGCCCTTGCCGACCGACTGGCCGAAGCCTGCGCCGAGTGGCTGCACGAACAGGTGCGTAAAGAGCATTGGGGTTATGCCCGCGACGAGCACCTGGACAACGAGGCGCTGATCAAGGAGCAGTACAGCGGTATCCGCCCTGCCCCAGGCTACCCGGCGTGCCCGGATCACACTGAGAAAGAAACCCTGTTCCGCCTGCTTGATGGCACGGCCATTGGCGAGACCGGACCAAGCGGCGTGTTCCTGACCGAGCACTTTGCGATGTTCCCGGCGGCCGCGGTCAGTGGCTGGTACTTTGCCCATCCGCAGGCGCAGTACTTTGCCGTGGGCAAGGTCGACAAGGACCAGATCGACAGCTACAGCGCGCGTAAAGGCCAAGACATCAGCGTGACTGAGCGCTGGCTGGCGCCTAACCTGGGGTACGACAACTAAAAGCGTGTGCAGCCCCATCACCGGCACGCCGGCGATGGGGCCGGTACATTCACCTACACTGTCTCTGATTGCCTCTGATTTCCTCAGGAGCCACCATGGACGACTCAAGCCAAGGCAAGCCCCCCACCTTCTGGCAAATGCTGCACAGCATCCTCGCCGCCGCGTTCGGCGTGCAGAGCGGCAAGAACCGTGCGCGCGACTTCACCCACGGCAAGGCCAGCCACTTCATCGCGTTGGGTACGGTGTTCACGCTGGTGTTCATTCTGGTGCTGCTGGGCCTGGTGCAACTGGCCATGCACCTGACTGCGCATTAGCCACACGAAAACGCCTGCGGGCATCCACCCCCCAGGCGTCGTGGCTGGCTCACGGTCTGAAGACACGTCTACTGATGGCTGACCCAATACACGGCGGTGACCACCACCAGGACGATCAGGCAGAGGATCGCCCAGGCATCGACACTGCTGTCAGCTTTGCGGACCTTGGTTGAGTTTCCCATTGCATTGCCTCTTGTAGTGGTTATGGGAATGCACTTCACACCAGCAGTTAAGATGAGCAATGCCCTTTCCTCAAGCAGGGTTTTTCGCCAATCGACGGGTGACGCGTGGCGCAGCCCTTGAGCGTGCAGTTAGACCTGCGCAACAAACCCGCAGGGACAAACCTGTGCTCTGGATGGCGAACAAATGCCAGTCAGTCTCACTTAGTCCGTTTGGTTCTTTTCATATGCAAAAACATCACTTTAGCGCATAAACGCAACCTGATATCGTTTCCCGGCTCCGAACCGGAGTGCGCGGCCGTGCGCGCGAATAGCTGCATGCAGCCTGAGACAGGACTTTTATGTACGTATACGACGAGTACGATCAGCGGATCATCGAGGACCGCGTCAAGCAGTTCCGTGATCAGACCCGCCGCTACCTGGCCGGTGAGCTGAGCGAAGAAGAATTCCGCCCTCTGCGCCTGCAGAACGGCCTGTATATCCAACGTTTCGCGCCGATGCTGCGCGTCGCTGTGCCTTATGGCCAGCTGAACGCCCGCCAGGTCCGCACACTGGCCAAGATCGCTCGCGACTACGACAAGGGCTATGCCCACATTTCCACCCGCCAGAACGTGCAGTACAACTGGCCGGCGCTGGAAGACATTCCGGACATCCTTGCCGAACTGGCCACCGTGCAGATGCACGCGATCCAGACCAGCGGCAACTGCCTGCGCAACACCACCACCGACCAGTTCGCCGGTGTTGCCGCGGATGAAATCATCGACCCGCGCCCGTGGTGCGAGATCGTCCGCCAGTGGACCACCTTCCACCCGGAATTCGCCTACCTGCCGCGCAAGTTCAAGATCGCCGTGAACGGCTCGAAAGAAGACCGCGCCGCCATCGAAGTGCACGACATCGGCCTGGAGCCGGTGCGTAACGCGGCTGGCGAGCTGGGCTTCCGGGTGCTGGTCGGCGGCGGCCTGGGCCGCACCCCGGTAGTCGGCTCGTTCATCAACGAGTTCCTGCCATGGCAGGACCTGATCAGCTACCTGGACGCCATCCTGCGCGTGTACAACCGTTACGGTCGCCGTGACAACAAGTACAAGGCGCGGATCAAGATCCTGGTCAAGGCACTGACCCCGGAAGTGTTCGCCGAGAAGGTCGAGGCCGAAATGGTCCACCTGCGTGGCGGCAGCACCACCTTGACCGAAGAGGAAGTGCAACGCGTTTCGCGCCACTTCGTCGACCCGGAGTACCTGGCCCTCGACAATGTCGACTACAGTGCCCTGGACGCCGAAAACCCAGGTTTCGCCCGCTGGCGCTCGCGCAATACCCGGGCCCACAAACGCCCTGGCTACGTTGCCGTGACGCTGTCGCTCAAGCCCACCGGCGTTGCCCCGGGCGACCTGACCGACAAGCAGCTGGACGCCGTGGCAGACCTTTCCGAGCGCTACAGCTTCGGTTTCCTGCGCACCTCGCACGAGCAGAACATCATTCTCGCCGACGTCGAGCAGCGCCAGCTGCACGCCTTGTGGCTGGAACTGCGCGAAAGCGGCTTCGCCACGCCGAACATCGGCCTGCTGACCGACATCATCTGCTGCCCGGGCGGTGACTATTGCTCGCTGGCAAATGCCAAGTCGATCCCGATCGCCGAATCCATCCAGCGCCGCTTCGACGACCTGGACTACCTGTTCGACATCGGCGAGATCGACCTGAACATCTCCGGCTGCATGAACGCTTGCGGCCACCACCACGTCGGCCACATCGGCATTCTCGGCGTGGACAAGAAGGGCGAGGAGTTCTACCAGGTATCCCTGGGCGGCAACGCCGCGCGCGACGCGAGCCTGGGCAAGATCCTCGGCCCGTCCTTCGCCCAGGACGCCATGGCCGATGTGATCGAAAAGCTGATCGCCGTGTACGTTGAACAGCGTACCGAGGAAGAGCGCTTCATCGACACCTACCAGCGTATCGGCATCGACCCCTTCAAGGAACGCGTCTATGCAGCGAATCATTAAGAACAACCAGATCGTCGACGAAACCTGGCACCTGCTGCCCAAGGAAACCTCGTTCGACGAGCTGACCAACTGCGACGACTACATCGTCCCCCTGCAGATGTGGCGCGACCATGCCCACGTGCTCAAGGCTCGCGATGGTGGCTTGGGTGTGTGGCTGGACAGCGACCAGGAAGCGGAAGAGATCGGCGAAGACGTGCAACACTTCCAGGTCATCGCCCTGAACTTCCCGGCCTTTACCGACGGCCGCAGCTATTCCAATGCACGCCTGCTGCGGGACCGCTACCAGTTCAAGGGTGAGCTGCGCGCCATTGGCGACGTGCTGCGCGACCAGCTGTTCTTCATGGCCCGCTGCGGCTTCGACGCATTCGCCATCCGTGCCGACAAGGACCCTGAAGACGCCTTGCAAGGCCTGCAGGACTTTTCGGTGACCTACCAGGCTGCCACCGACCAGCCGCTGCCGCTGTTCCGCCGCCGCTGATGCCGTAGTCCCATGGCCCACTTGCACGTGGGCCATGGGCTGCTCTTCACCTTTCTCCCGTTTACCCTTTCCCGCCAGCTTGCACCTCGCCTCCTCCCCTGCCAGCGCCCACTCTGCCTGCATGCGCCGGCCGTCACATTGAATCCGCATTCAGGTTTCATGCTGGCCTGCCGATATCAAGGATTACACCTCCAGACCAGTAAGGAAGCTGGCGATGACCACCATCAACTCAGCGGTACGCTTGACGCCCGTCGCTCAAATCGCGGCCCGCCCGGCCCAGTTCGTCAGCACCAGCATGCCCCAGGCTGCAACCGTGCGCCCCAGCACTGTGGTCAGCCTTGGCCAGCAGATCACCGACGTGGATACCCAGACCTACACCGCCAAAGGCACCACGCGAGAGGCGCAGAGCCAGTATGTGTGGGAGCGCAGCGGCCTCGACAAGCTCAGCATGTACATGGCGAGCGCGGTCCAGTCGTCGTCCACCGCCGCGCGCTTCCAAGGCCTTGGCGCCGCTCTGCTGGAACAACTGGCGGCCAACGGTGGCCAGCGCATCGCCCAGTCGGGGCTGGCGGTCAATGACAGCACCGCCACCGAGCCCTTGCTGCTGGGCCTGCAGCAGGCCCGGTTGCGCGAATACGCGACCAACACCGTCACCTTCAACCTCACCAGTGCCTCGGGCGCCACTGTGACGCTGGGGCTGTACAGCAGCGCCGACGGCCTCGCGGTGGATGCCGATGTGCAAGGCGGTACCTTGACCAGCGACGAGCTCAAGGGCCTGGCGGCGTTGGCGGGCAGTTTCCAGTCGGCGCTCAACGGCCTGACGAAGGAGCCACCCCAGCTTCAACTGGGCGCCCTGGTCAAGCTCGACCCCAGCCTGTTCACCGGCCTGCAGATGAACGCCAAGCTGGAGACTGCCAGCGGCGCACAGCAAACCTTCGACCTGCAGCTGAACGAGGATACCCGCAGCCTGAAACTGCAAGGCCCCAGTGGCGAAGTGAAGATGAACTTCGACACCCAGGGCGGCGCCCTGCTCGGCAGCCAGGCGCAACGCCAGGCTGCGGTGGCCAATTACCTGACCCAGTTCGATGCCGCGCAGAAGCGCGGTAACGGTGACGCGCAGTTGATGGCACTGTTCAAGGATGCCTTCAGCCAGCTCAACAGTGTCGACGATGCCAGCCCACGCCCCGCCAACCATGATGTCGCGCTGAACAAGGCCAGCCGCCTGCTGTTGAGCGGCCTGGCCGATTTCGATGCCTCGATCAGCCAGACCGAGCAGAAAATCAACCCGATGCGGCCCGAGGAAGTGGACCACTTCGACTACAAGGTCTCGCAGTCGACCCAGCGCCAGGGCAATGCGGCGAACCTGACCGTGCAGCAGGACCAGCAGGCCAACCTCAAGGCGGCCTGGCATCAGGGCCTCAACCCCTTGGTCGACCTGGTGTTGAGCCGTGACAACGAATCGCAGAACTACCGCTACCGCGAGGTCGACGACCAGTCGCGCAGCACCACCCGCTTGGGCTTCTCCAACAATTCGTTGGTGGAAGCAAGCGCTACCCAGGAAGCCAGCCAGCAGGAACGTGTGCGGACCTACCAGAAGGGCACGCTGCAGTCTGACGAGACCAACCGCGCATCGGCGGACCAGTCCCGCGACCTGCTGCACATGCTTGATGCGCTGCTGGATCAGGACCGCGCCGCCCGCCGCACCGGTGCGGCTTCCACCCTGGAAGACCAGTTGGCAGGGCTGCGTCACCTGTGGCTGCTGCAATCCGCCCCGGGGCAAATCGCGGCCTGATACCTATTGCACGCCTGAAATCACGAGCCACGCCTGGACTCGTGATTTCAGGTCAAAGGTCCTTGACCCCACCCTGCCTTAATCAAAGCCCGCGAAACCCGCACACTGCCTGCCACTCGAACGAACGTGGGGCGAGCGCAACCAAGCGCTTGTCCACCTCTCAATCAGCAGGAGCAGACGCATGAGCATTCCATCTTTCGGCCTGGGCACCTTCCGCCTCAGCGGCCAAGTCGTCATCGATTCGGTCAAGTCAGCCCTGGCATTGGGCTACCGGGCCATCGACACCGCGCAGATCTACAAGAACGAGGCCGACGTCGGCCAGGCCATCGCCGAGAGCGGTGTACCGCGCAGCGAGCTGTTCATCACCACCAAGATCTGGGTCGACAACTACGCTGCCGACAAACTGGTCCCCAGCCTGCGCGAAAGCCTCAACAAACTGCGCACCGACTACGTTGACCTGCTGCTGATTCACTGGCCGGCACCGGGTAATGGCGTCGAGCTACCGGAGTACATGGCGGCCCTGGCCGAAGCAAAGAAACTGGGGCTGACCCGTCAGATCGGCATCTCCAACTTCAATATCGAGCTGACCCGCCAGGCCATCGACGTGGTCGGCAAGGGTGAGATCGCCACCAACCAGATCGAACTCAGCCCGTACCTGCAAAACAGCAAGCTGACGGCCTTCCTCAAGGAACAGGGCATCACCGTCACCTCCTACATGACCCTGGCCTATGGCAAGGTCCTGAAGGACCCGGTGCTGGCCGAAATTGCCGCCAAGCACAAGGCCACCGTTGCTCAAGTAGCCCTGGCCTGGGCCCTGCAACTGGGCTACGCGGTGATCCCATCCTCGACCAAGCGTGAGAACCTGGCCAGCAACCTGCTCGCCCGCGACCTGCACCTGGATGCCGACGACATGGCACGCATTGCCACGCTGGAGCGCAATGGCCGCGAAGTCAGCCCGGACGGCTTGGCGCCAGTTTGGGACTGATTCCCCGTGAATCGGTAGCGGCCCTCTTGCGGCCGCTACTGGCTGCTTGTTCCCCTTTGTAACCGGAGCTCCTGATGAGCACGCTTTCCCCAAAACGGGTCCTGTTCGCCCTGGCCATCGGCGCCTTCGGTATCGGCACCACCGAATTTACCCCCATGGGCCTGCTGCCGGTGATCGCCCAGGGCGTGGACGTAAGTATCCCCAGCGCCGGCATGCTGATTACCGCCTACGCCATCGGCGTCATGGTCGGCGCACCGATCATGACGCTGCTGTTCAGCCGCTTCGGCAAGCGCGCCGCGCTGATGGCGCTGATGGCGATCTTCACCTTGGGCAACCTGCTCTCGGCGCTGTCGCCGGACTACTACACCCTGCTCGCTTCGCGGCTGGTCACCAGCCTCAACCACGGCGCCTTCTTCGGCCTGGGCGCAGTGGTGGCCGCCAGCGTGGTGCCCAAGGACAGACAAGCGAGTGCCGTGGCCACCATGTTCATGGGCCTGACCATCGCCAACATTGGCGGCGTACCTGCCGCCACCTGGGTCGGCCAGCAGGTCGGCTGGCGCATGGCGTTCGCCGGTACTGCAGTGCTTGGCCTGCTGGCCATGGCCGCCTTGTGGTACGCGTTGCCCAAGGGTGAGCGCGGCAGCGTGCCGCATGTGCGCAAGGAGCTGGCCGTGATCGCCCGCCCCAGCGTGCTGCTGGCGATGGCCACCACTGTGCTGGGCGCCGGTGCGATGTTTACCTTGTACACCTATGTGGCGCCGGTGCTGGCCGAACTGACCGGCGCCTCGGGCAGTTTCGTCACCCTGGGCCTGGTGCTGATCGGCGTCGGCTTCACCCTTGGCAACAGCCTCGGCGGCCGCCTGGCCGACTGGTCGCTGGACGGTGCCGCGCGGATCTTCCTCGGCGTGCTGGCGCTGATCATGCTGCTGATGCCGCTGGTGCTCGGCAGCCACATCGGCGCCGCCATCGCGCTGCTGGTCTGGGGCATGTTCACCTTCGCCGTGGTGCCGCCGCTGCAAATGCGCGTGATGACCGCCGCCGCCGAAGCGCCGGGGCTGGCATCGTCGATCAACGTTGGCGCGTTCAACCTTGGCAACGCCGTGGGCGCGGCCCTGGGGGGCGCGGTGATCAGCCTCGACCTGGGCTACGCCGCAGTGCCGATGGCTGGCGGTGTGCTGGCGGCGGCAGGCTTGCTGCTGGTCTGGCTGGGCGGGCGTGGCAAGGCAGTGGACAAAGCCTTGGGCAATGCCGCCTGAGGGCAGGCTCACTGGGGCTGAAAACAGCCCCAGCACCTCAACCGCCGCAGATCTCAGTGTAGAGGGCGGAAAGTCAGAAATGGACTACAGGGCATGGCGAAACCATGCTTCTGTCTTTGTGCGAGACTGTTCCGCGAACCATTTTACAGGACGGTCTCAATGTATCTCTCTGATGTCTTTTCAACCTGTCGGCGCTATGATGCCCCCAATCCTTGTAACCTGTTACAGGATATGCGGAGGTATTCATCCATGGCTAAAAAGCTTGAGCACAGCGCTGAAACTGACATTGATGCGCTGGAGCAGGAGGTCCCTCGCCTGGCGAGTGAAGCGACTCACTCCGCCTACCTGCGTGCCCTGCTGGTGAGTGAACAGGGCGTCCTTCGTACTGACGACGGCAATCTTGTCCGCGCCTCACCTGACGGTGTCAAAATTATCGTAGCCAGGGCCAAACCGCGCCGTAAAGTCAAGGTTGGCGAGGTGATCACCGTGCGCAAGGTCAAGGGGAAATCGGCCGGTGAAGGTGCCTAGGCTGCGCGTTTTCGCAGGCCCGAATGGCTCCGGCAAAAGCACCATCAAAGCCGACGTTCCACCGGCTCTGACACGGGTTTTTGTCAATGCAGACGAGCTGGAGAAAGAAGCGAAAGCGACAGGCTTCATCGACCTGTTGCCGTTCGGAATCGAATCCACACTTCCCGAACTGGTCAATTTCCACGTCAGCCATTACCTGATCAGACAAAAAAACCTTATCGAGCCAGCAAAAAAACTGAGGCTGCAAGGCAACAGCGTCGATTACAGAGGCCTGGACATCGACTCTTATTTTGCATCGGTCATTTCGGACTACATACGTCAGCACTTGCTGGAAAGGCGCACCAGCTTCAGTTTTGAAACGGTGATGTCACACCCAAGCAAAGTCGAATTCATGCACCAGGCTCAAGCCCGTGGCTACCGTACCTACCTCTATTTCGTTTCGACAGAAAACCCGGCAATCAACATTGATCGCGTAGCGATCCGAGTTCAAGAAGGTGGGCACCCGGTCAGGCCAGACCTGGTGCGTAAACGCTACTCAAGAGCATTGGATCTCCTGCCTGACGCCATTGCCGTCAGCAACCAAGCTTATGTTTTCGACAACTCGGGCAAGAGTGCCGTCTGGCTTGCGGAAATCACCGAAGGTACCCAGCTTGAGTACCGAACAGAGGATATCCCCGACTGGTTCTTCGAGTCGTATGTGGATGAAGTCGAACCCTGAACACCGCGCCGACAGCGCCGAGAGCTGCGCTCGCAGCAGCATTGTTCCGCTGGCTGCAACTATGAAGTGCCTGCAGTACCCATTCTCATCGAGGCCGTCAGCGTACTACGCTCCTTCATGCCCACCACGCCTGAGGAGATACCCATGTCCCGCCCTCCACTTCCGCCCTTCACCCGCGAAAGCGCCATCGAAAAAGTCCGCCTTGCCGAAGATGGCTGGAACAGCCGCGACGCTGCCAAGGTTGCGCTGGCCTACACCGAGGATACCGTATGGCGCAACCGCGTCGAGTTTCCCCGTGGCCGTGCCGAAGTGCAGGCGTTCCTGACCCGCAAGTGGAACCATGAACTGGAATACCGCCTGATCAAGGAACTGTGGGCGTTTACGGGCAACCGCATTGCCGTGCGTTACGCCTACGAATACCACGACGACAGTGGCCAGTGGTTCCGCGCCCATGGCAACGAAAACTGGGAGTTTGCCGAGGATGGCCTGATGCAGAACCGCCATTCGAGCATCAACGAGCAACCCATCGCCGAAGCCGACCGCAAGTTCCACTGGCCCTTGGGCCGCCGCCCGGACGATCACCCTGGGCTCAGTGAGCTGGGCCTCTGATCAACCGACAGGCAGCGTGACGGTGACCTCCAGCCCGCCCCCTTTGCGGTTGCTCAACGTCACGCTGCCGCCCTGCTCGAGCACGATGGCACGCGCCGCCGGCAAGCCCAGGCCGACCCCGCCGGTGTCCTTGTTACGCGACCCTTCAATGCGGAAAAACGGTACGAAAACACGCGCCTGCAGTGGCTCCGCGATGCCTGGGCCGCGGTCAAGCACACGCATGACCAGCTGTTCATCATCAACCTCCAGCTGAACCTGCGGCTCGCGTCCATACTTGACGGCGTTCTCGACAAGGTTCCGCCACGCTGCTCAGGTGGATGGCCAGGGAGAGCAAGGCACCCTGACCACACCATGTCCGAAACGCGCTAGTGAGTGCCTGTTCGACGTGAGACAGGCAAAAGCACCGCTGGATATCCTCCAGCGGCAATGCCTTGCCATCACTCGAAAAAAGAGCCTCGCTTATGACGACTTCTGCCGCCACCTTGGCCTCGCCAACCACGCACGCCGCCGACCAACCCCAGGGGTTTCTGGTGCGCATTGTCGGCGCCGCTGCATTCGCCCACTTGCTCAATGACCTGATCCAGGCCGTGCTGCCGTCTATCTACCCGATGCTCAAAAGCGATTTCTCGCTGAGCTTCGCGCAGATCGGTTGGATCGCCCTGATCTACCAGGTGACCGCCTCGCTGCTGCAGCCCTGGGTGGGCATGTACACCGACAAACACCCGCAACCATACCTGCTGCCGGCCGGCATGCTGGTAACCCTGGTCGGCATCGCCCTGCTGGCCTTCGCCGGCAGTTACGAAATGCTGCTGGTGGCGGCAGCGGTGGTTGGCGTCGGCTCCGCGACCTTCCACCCCGAAGCCTCACGGGTCGCGCGCATGGCCTCGGGCGGGCGCTTCGGCACCGCGCAATCGACCTTTCAGGTGGGCGGCAACACCGGGTCGGCCATCGGCCCCCTGCTGACCGCAGCCATCATCATCCCCTACGGCCAGTCAGCCATTGCCTGGTTCATGTTGGCAGCGGCGCTGGCGGTCTGCGTGCTGCTGCGGGTCACTGGGTGGACCGTCCGCCACGGCCAGACCCACCTCAAGAGCTTTGCCGGGCAACAGGCACCGGGGCTTTCAAAGGGCGCCATGTGGCGCGCAGTTAGCGTCATTTGCGTACTGATGTTTGCCAAGTTCGTGTACATCGCTTCGTTTACCAACTACTTCACCTTCTACCTGATCGAGCACTTCGGCCTTAGCGTGCAGCAAAGCCAGCTGTACCTGTTCGTGTTCCTCGCTGCCGTGGCATTGGGCACCTTCGCGGGTGGGCCGGTGGGCGACCGCATCGGGCGCAAGGCGGTGATCTGGGTTTCCTTCCTGGGGGTTGCGCCGTTCGCCCTTGCCCTGCCCTACGCCGACCTGTTCTGGACGGCGGTACTGGCGGTGGTCATCGGCCTGGTGATGTCGTCGGCGTTTGCCGCGCTGGTGGTGTATGCCCAGGAAGCCGTGCCAGGCCGCGTGGGCATGGTGTCGGGCGTGATGTTCGGGCTGATGTTCGGCATCAGCGGCATCGGCGCCGCGGGCTTGGGCGAGCTGGCTGACCTGCACGGCATCGAGTGGGTGTACCAAGTGATCTCGTTCCTGCCGCTGCTGGGTGTGGCCACCGCGTTGCTGCCTGCGACCCGCTCCAAAGCGCGCCCGAAGACCTGCTGCTAAGATGGCCACGCTGAAATACGGCAACATGAGGGGACCATGCTCAAGCCACTGAAAGACATGCTGGTAGAGGTGGATGAATGGACCTGGGAGGTCGGTAGCCGCGCTACCGACTACCCGCCGGACTGGTACATCGCACGGCACTCGCACGCCAAGCATCAGCTGATTTATGCCATCAAGGGCCTGATGATCGTCGAGTCGCAGGCCGAGCGCTGGACCGTGCCGACCAGCCGCGGCATCTGGATGCCCTGCGGCCAGGAGCATGCCATTCGCTGCGTAGGCGATGTGAAGATGCGCAGTGTGTTCGTGCGCCCGGATGCTGCGGCGAGCCTGCCCCGCCAGAGCAAGGCGATCAGCATTTCGCCCCTGCTCAGCGAGCTGATCAAGGCCTCGGTGAACTTGCGCGGGCCGTTCGCCGAGGACTCGCGCGAGGCGCGCATGATGCGCCTGATCCTCGACGAGATCAGCGTGCTGCCAACCCTGCCGCTGAAGCTGCTGCACCCCAGCGACCCGCGCTTGCTGGCGATCTGTTCTGCCCTGCAGCAACGCCCGGACGACCCGTCCACCGTGGCTGACTGGGGGCTGCACCTGGGCGTCGACGAGAAGACCATACAGCGCCTGTTCCGCAAGGAAACCGGCATGACCTTCGGCCAGTGGCGCCAGCAGGCGCGGCTGATGCAGGCGCTGGAACGCATCGCCCTGGGCGAGCGCATCATCGACGTGGCCGGCACGCTGGGCTATGACAGCCCCAGCGCCTTCGCCAGCATGTTCAAGCGCCAGTTCGGCACCACACCCAGCCAGTTTTTCAAATAGCCGCAACGCGGCTCGGCCCGGACAGAAAACGCAGCCAGCGGACAGATCACGCAGGCTTCCGCATCGCGACTCAACTTGTAACATTCAGTTTCATCTTGCCCCCGGAGAGTAGCGCAACCACGCACTCAACCGAGGCTCTTACCCGTGTTGCAACGTCTGTTCTGCTCCCTGTCCCTGCTCACCCTTGGCGTCTGCGCCGCCCACGCTGCCGATGCGCTCGACACCCCGCGCCTGGCCGGCATGGACAACTTCCGCGACATCGCCGGCACCACTTCGGCCTACACCACAAGCCACGATGGCGTGATGCGTGCCGGGGTGTTCTACCGCGCCAATGCCCTCACCCCAACCGCCGCCGACCAGGCCGTGCTCAATGGCCTGGGTATCAGCGATGTCTACGACCTGCGCACCCCCAGTGAAATCGCCGCTACGCCCGACACCCTGCCCGCCGGTGCCACCTACACCAACATCGACATCATCGGCAGCACCACCTCGGGCGCCAACATCACCAACATCTCGTTCACCAGCGCCGACCAGGCGCGGGCCATGATGCAGGAAACCAACCGCGCCTTCGTCAGTGATGCCGGCATGCGTGGGCAGTTTTCGGTGCTGTTCAACGAGCTGGCCAGTGCCGACGGCGCCGCACTGTTCCACTGCACCGCCGGCAAGGACCGCACCGGCTGGACCACCGCCGTGCTGCTGAGCATTGCCGGTGTCGACGACACGACGATCATGAGCAACTACCTGGCCACCAACGACTACACCGCCGCCCGCGTGGCCGCGACCCTGGCGGCCATGCCAGCGAGCATGGCGCAGGTGTATGCGCCACTGCTGGGTGTCGAGGCCAGCTACCTGCAGGCCGGCCTGGACGAGGTCAGGGCCGAATACGGCAGCATGGACAATTACCTCAAGCAAGGCCTGGGGCTGAGCCAGGAAACCATCTACGTGCTGCGCGGCAAGATGGTGCGCTACGCCACACTGCCGGGCGAAGCGGGCTTGCTGGGCAACGCTGCCGCTGGCGCGCAACTGCTGGGGCAACTGCAGGACACGCCGCTGTCGGGCACCTACAGCGCCTACAACTACTACCTGCAGTCAGCCATCGACGCCGGCACCCTGGGCGGCGTGGAAGCGACCGTGGGTGGCCAGGTACACGCCGATGCCGCCAGCTACCTGCTGCGCCAGGGCGCGATGATCGACCGCGCCGCTTCGCCCTTCGCCGACGGCAGCGACCTGAAGGTTGGCCAGTCGCGCGTGTGGAGTACCGCGCTGGCCGGCTACCTGGGCACCGACGGTTCGGCCCACGCCGCCAGCAGCAACGAGCACAGCCAAGGCTTGATGTTCGGCATGACCCAGCGCTTCTCGGAACAGCTCAGCGCCCACGCAGGCGTCGGCTACAGCAACGGCAACGTCGGCGGCGCAGGCGGCGAAGCAGACACCGACCTGGCCTTCCTCAGCCTTGGCGCGCGCTTCGCCCCGGGCGGCCTGGAACAAGGCCTGTTCATCGACGCCGATGCCAGCGCCGGCTACCTCGACTATTCCAGCAAACGCGAACTCGGCGGCGGCCTGGGCACCGCCAAGGGTGACAGCCACGGTACCCTGGCCGGTGCCAGCCTGGCGCTGGGCTATCGCCTGAACACCGCAGGTGTGGTGCTGGAGCCTAGCCTGGGTGTGCGGGTGAGCCGCGTCGACCTGGCCGGTTTCACCGAAAAAGGCAGCGAACTGGCGCTGCAGGTGGACGACTTGCAGGACACCCGTCGCAGCGCAGTCGCCAACCTCAAGGCCTCCTTCACCCCGCTCACCCTGGGCAGCTGGCAGTTGGTGCCGGGGGTCGAGGTGGGCTACGAGCATGCCTTGGGCGACCACCAGGTCGACAGCGAAGGGCACCTGTTGGGGCTGGACATTCAGCAGCGCGCGGCCTTCGACAACCGCGACCAGTTCAACGCCGGGGTGAACCTGATGGCCCACCTCGGCGCCCTGAGTGTCGGCGCCGAAGTGGCGGCCTTGAGCGGCGGCGACAGCCATGGCGCCAGCGGCAGCCTCAAGGCCAGCTACGCCTTCTGAGCAAAAACCGAAGCCTTGCATGTGATCGCCGATACATGCAAGGCTGAAAAAGGAATACCCGTCACTGAACAGGAAGCTCATCACCCAATGTTTGGAATCACACGTATCCATCGCTACTTGCGCTCACTGCCTGCAAACCGAACTGCAGCCAGTGGGCGTGAAGTCAAAGTCAAACAGCGCGCCCGTCGCACCTCAAAGCTTGTAGACCTCCTGTGTAAACCCCGCTCCGTCCCGCCCTACCTCTGCGTCACCCCTGAGCGCCCCCCTGTCGACCGTGTGCCTCCCACCTGACGAAGCTGATTGCAGATTTGTGTCGTCGTCGCTTGTGCCCGTTGGCAGAGCGGCAAGGTTCATTCGTCAAAACAGGGAACACATCCATGATTTTTTTTCAGGGCAAACGTATTTTCAGCGCCATCTTCGACATGGACGGCACCATGTTCGACACCGAGCGCTTGCGCTTCAAAACGCTCAAGCAAGCTTCGCTGGAGATCTTCGGCAAGGCGCTGAGCGAGCAGACGCTGATCGGCTCGCTGGGCCTGAGCGCCAAAAAAGCCGAGGCACTGGCCAAGGCGCACAACGGTGAAGACTTCCCGTATGCGCACATTCGCCAACGCGCCGATGAACTTGAACTGGAGCACGTGCGCAACCACGGCGTGCCGATCAAGCCCGGCCTGCTGGAAGTGCTCGAACGGCTGCGCAAGTCTGGCCTGACCATGGCGGTGGCCACGTCCAGCCGCCGGGCCATTGCCGAGGAGTACCTGATCAACGCCAACGTGCTCAAGTATTTCGACGTCACCGTGTGTGGCGACGAAGTGGGCCAGGGCAAACCCCACCCGGAAATTTTCCTGCGCGCTGCCAGTGCGCTCAACTGCGAGCCGGGCCAGTGCCTGATGCTCGAAGACTCCGAGAACGGCCTGCTGTCGGCCATTCGCGCCGAAGGGCAGGCCATCCTGATCGAGGACATCAAACCCCCGGCCCCCGAGGTCAAGGCGGGCGCGTTCAAAGCCTACCGCAGCATGCATGAATTCCTCGCCGACCTGAGCGAGTGCGTTCCGCACCTGGGCACGCCGGCACTGCACGAGCCGTTTCCCGCCTCACTGAACCAGTTCCGCGTCGGCATCCATGGTTTCGGGGCCATCGGCGGCGGTTACCTGACCCAGGTGTTCTCCCACTGGGACGGCTATACCCGGCCATGCGAAATCATCGCCGCCACCCGCTCGCGCATGCTGCGCGAAACCGTCAGCGCGTTCGGCAATTACAGCGTGCGCTACGGCGCCACCTCGTTCGACCAGGCCATCGACAACGTGCGCATGATCGACATGGGCGATGAAGACGCCGTGGTCGCGATGTACACCGCAGCAGAAATCATCGGCCTCAGCCTGCCAGAGCAGGCCATTCGCAAACAGGCCAGGGTCATCGCCAAAGGGCTGCTGCAACGCTTCGAACGCCGCGGCCGCGCGCTCACCATTCTGACCGTGCTGAACAAGATCGGCGGCGCCGCATTCGTGCGGCTGCACGTTCAGGCAGAGCTTGAACTGCTGTGCCCACCCGCCATCAGCCAGCAGGTGCTGGAAAAGACCCATTTTGCCGAAACCGTGGTCAGCCGCATTGTTTCCAAGATCAGCAATGACGCACTGGTGCGGCAACTGCGCATCAAATCGCAGATGTTCCAGAACAGCCTGGAAGACGAGCCTGCGCAAGCCGGCAAACCCACCACGCCGCTACCTGAATACGAACGGCTGCTCGGCCGCTTCCGGCCCTTCGCCCAGTCCAGCAGCGTGATGAGCCAGCTGCACCTGATCCTGTTCAACAGCGAGCCGGACATGCCCCTGTACGTCGAGCGCGGCAGTGACCTGCTGGAGCGCTTGCGCCAAGTCAAGACCGTCGCCGACATCGGCTTGATCCAGCTCATCAAGAACCGCCTGTGGAACGGCCCGCACGCCATCATTGCCTGGTACGCCAGCGTGCTGGGGTATGACTGGGTAGGCCAGGGCATGGGCGATGCGCGGGTGAGTGCGCTGGCAGAGCGCCTGATCAACCAGGAAGTCGCGCCCGCGCTGACGGCCGAGCACCCACACATGGCAGACGTGATCCGCAGTTTTGCGCAAACCTTTCTGGAGCGCTGCAAAACCTCGTTCAAAGACCCCTGCACCCGGGTAGGCCGCGACCCGCTGCGCAAGCTGCAGCGCAACGAGCGCATCCTCAGTAGCATCGACCTTGCCCGCAAGCATGGCATTGCAACGCCCAGCCTGACATTCGGCGCAGCCCTTGCCGTGCACTATGCGCTGCGTTGCGCTGACAGCAAGGACCAGGAAGCGCAGCTGATGAAACGGCTGTACCAGGCTAACGGCGAGAGCCTCGAGGCTGTGCTGACCCATGACGGTGACTACAACGGCAAGCCCTACCCCGGTATGGACGCGTCTGCGGACGCCGAATTGATCGCTGCTATCGCCGATCATTTCGAGCAGTTGCAGCGACTGCGTTCGTGCTCAACCACAGAAAAGATGGCGCTTGCCTGATCCACATGCAGGGTGGGGGCTAGCGCCCCCTGACCTGCGCAGGGCTCACTCCAAACGCCTGCTGAAAATACTGCGCAAACCGCCCGGCATTGCTGAACCCATGCTGTAAGGCCACCTGCGCCACCGAGCCACCCTGCCCGCTCGCCAGCACCCGCCGCGCCTGCTCCAGCCGCACCTGCCGTTGGTAACCGACAATCGAAGTACCGGCAAACCGCTTAAAGCCATCCTGCAGCGCACGCAAACTCACATTCACCCGCCCCGCCAGGTCGCTGCCAGTGAGCAGGCTCAGCGGCTGCTCGTGAATATATTCCATGGCCAACTTCACATGCCTGGGCGCAATCGAAGGCATCGGGCTGCGCAAGGCCTCGCTGTAATTGTGCGGCCAGGTTTCCAGCACTGCATCGACCAGCATCTCCTGCAGCCGCACCGGCATCAGCAGGCCGCTGCTGATCAGTTGATCGAACTCAGCGCCGGTGGCCATTTCCAGCAACGCACGGATGCCTTTGAACGCCGCCACATTCAGGTCCACCACCGGGGCAAACCGAACTGGCGCGGCCAGTGGCCGGCCCAGCAACGCCGAAAGCCGTTCGGCAAACAACCCACGGCGAATCGACATCCCGCATTGGGCATGGCCCTCGGCGAAGCGCACCGAACGGATGTCCAGCTTGTCGACCGCCAGGCCAACCTGCGCCCCGCCGATCGACTCGCCACGGTGATCGAAAATGATCTTGCCCGCCGTGGGCAGCACAAAGGTGATCTCATCCTGCGGCGTGGGCAAGGCGATGGTGAAGTCGCCCTGGTAGTGCATGCGCCGCACGCTCATGCCCTCGAAGCGGCCATACACACCGCCAATGGCGATGGCCTCCCCCAGCGGCGGCATGTCGGCATACAGGTTGCCGTGCAATTGCGTGAACAGCGCAGCGAAATCGTCGCTGCGCATGTTGTCGGACCGGAGCATGAACGTGTTGCGGGTTGTGCTGGCGTACACCGTGTCGCACACCTTGTGCTGGAGAAGGGACCCGCACGCTAGCAAGCGCACGTGACAGCTACATGACGTGGCGTCTGAAGGCCGGGGCCGCTTCGCGGCCCATCGCCGGCAAGCGCGGCTCCCACAGGTACTGCGCAGGCCAGGAGGCCGGTTGTATTTCTGTGGGAGATTCCCAGCCCATCGGGCTGCGCTGTCGCGCAGAGAACAAAGCCCGCGAGCGCGCCGCATATCCTGTGGAAGCCGGCTTGCCGGCGATGAGGCAACTACTGACTACATGAAGGCCGGGGCCGCTACCGCTACGCGGCCCATCGCCGGCAAGCGCGGCTCCCACAGGTACTGCGCAGGCCCGGAGGCTGGTTGTATTTCTGTGGGAGATTCCCAGCCCATCGGGCTGCGCTGTCGCGCATAGAACAAAGCCCTCGAGCGCGCCGCATACCCTGTGGGAGCCGGCTTGCCGGCGATGAGGCCGGTACTGACTACAGGGCGTTGGCACGGTGTCTGCCATGGGGCGTTTGCGGTCATTTACGACCGGCAGCTGTCGACCCAAAGCTGCCTATCGCGAAGGGCCGCCACTGGCCAATAGCAGTAGCTTTGCGGTGATTCTAGGATACAGCATTCATGCTGTTCGCAATCAGTTGATCAAGCCGGGTTCAAGGCGACCTGCTAGCAATCCATAATCATCTACTTTTTAAAGCATTTGAGATTAGCCTTATCATCCCCGTCTAAAACTGCCAGATTTTAACGCCCGTTCTTGCCGAACCTGGCAGCACCGTCCTCGAACGCGACAGGCAATCCTACCTACCTTTGGGCTGGGGTCTCTGTGTCAGAATGATGTGAAAAGGTAGCTTGCGATCAACCGTGTCTCATCGATGTCGCGCAGATCATCGCTGCGAAATGTTGCATTGCGCAGCCTTAGAGAAAATCCTTTTAGCTTCCCTTGAAACGCATAGTTCAATTCCACGTCACGCTCCCATTCTTTGTCGGCACCAACCTTCTTCAATCCGTCTCCATGAATATAGGCCGTGAAGAAACTCAGTCCCGGAACCCCGAGTGCAGCAAAGTCATAGCCATAGCGAAACTGCCAGCTACGCTCTCCTGCGCTCCCGAAGTCGTGATACTGCACATAGTTGGGAAGGTAGGGGTTATTGATGTAAGCAAACCCAGTCGATCCCTGCATGACCTGGTACGTCGCCATCACGCTGTGGCCATTATTCATTGAGTAGTTGAACGAGGCCGCATAGGCTCGGTTATCGACATCACCAGCCTTGGCGGCACCGATGTTGCTGCTCGCAAAAGCACGCAGATCGGTAGTGAGGTTACCGTTTCCTAGTGGCATACTGTGAACCAAGCCAACATATTGTTGACGATAAACGTCATCCAGCTCTCCGTAGAAATAACTGGCGCTCAGCTGAGGCGTGATTTTATAAGTGGCTCCCCCGAGTCGATAAAAATCACCGATCCCAGTTGCACGATAGCGGCCATCTTTCACGGCGAGGGTGATGTCCTTCAAGTCCGTAGAGTCTGGGGTAATGGTCTGGTCGAACTGCGCGAGGTTGAGAGTCAATCGATCAATATCTGTCGAGGTGACTTGGAACCCCTGAAATGTCTGCGGCGTCAATCTACTATTGTTGTACTGGAGAACAGGATATTTGGGCAGTGACATGCCGTATCGAACAGTGGTGTCGAATACTTTGGTTTTCACGCCGTACCCAGCCTTTGAATACTCGTCTACTGCTTCGCCAGAATCGTTTCTTGGAAGCAACCCACTACCTGAACGATCAGGGCTAGAGTCCAGTCTGTACCCTGCAAAGATCAATGCGTCCGCCCCGAAGCCAACCGGGCCTGATGTATAACCAGACTCATAGTTAAGTAAAAGCCCTTGAGCCCACTCTTCTCTTTTCGATACCCCGGTGCCTTCCCGGAAGTCTCCATTGTAATAAAAGTTTCGGGCCTCCAATCGGATTTTGCTGCCCTCAATAAAACCTTCCGCAAAAGTGTTGCTGGTCGCGAGAATCAAAGGAATGACAATTGAGCATGAGAGAGTACGATTCATTTTTATTATTATCCTGACGCAAAGGCCCGCTGCTCGGCCTAAGGCCGAACAGGGGCATATTTTATTGTATTAGTTTGAGGCCTTATTTCTTGATGCTGAGTTCTTGTGCAAGCTTTTCGCGATCCAGTTCTTTCTCCCATGCGGAGACGACCAGCGCTGCCACACCGTTGCCAACCAGGTTGGTCATGGCAAGGCCAGTCCCCATGAAACGGTGGATACCAAGGATAAGTACCATGCCTGCTACAGGAACAACCGGCACGACCATGAGTGTGCTGGTCAGCATCACGAACGCAGCGCCCGATACGCCACTGGCGCCTTTCGATGTCAGCATTGCCACCACCACCAGCGTCAATTGCTGGCTGAGGGACAGCTCGATATTCAGGGCTTGAGCAATGAAAAGGACTGCCATCGTCAGGTATATATTGGTGCCATCCAGGTTGAACGAGTACCCCGTCGGGATGACCAGTCCTACGACTGGTTTGGAACAGCCCAAACGCTCCATTTTTTCCATGATTTGAGGCAGTACCACTTCTGAGGAACTGGTGCCGAGCACCACCAGTAGCTCTTCCTTGATGTAAGCGATGAATCGCAGAATGCTAAATCCGCAAACCTTGGCCACTGCACCGAGAATGACGATTACGAAAAGCGCGCACAGGATGTAGAAACTGCCGACCAGCTTCATGAGAGGCAGCAAGGCGCCAACCCCATAGGTGCCTACGGTGAAAGCAATCGCACCAAACGCACCTACGGCAGAGAGCTTGGCGATGATGTGGACGATCCGGAAGAAAACCCCTGACAAACCTTCGATGATGTCGTAGACCGGCTTTCCCTTTGCACCCATCGCCGAGAGTGCGCATCCAAAAAGGACAGACACCAGCAGGATGCAGAGCACATTCCCTTCGGCGAAAGCTTGGACAAATGTTGAGGGAATAATCCCCATCAGAAACTCAACCATGTGCATGTGTTGAGCCTGTTCGGCGAACCCAGTTACAGCTGAGGCGTCCAGAGAGTTCACATCTACGTTGAAGCCTCCACCGGGGTTGAAAAGGTGGCCCCCAATCAAGCCGATGATGAGGGACACCGTGGAGATGACTTCAAAGTAGAGCAGGGCCTTGCCACCAACGCGACCCACTTTCTTCAGATCTCGCATCCCAGCGATACCGCTTACCACCGTGCAGAAAACGACGGGGCCGATAATCATCTTGATCAGCTTGATGAAGGCATCGCCCAGAGGTTTTAGGTCAGCGGCGAATGTAGGCCAGAAGTGACCGACCACGACGCCAGCAATGATTCCAAGTAGAACCTGGAAGTACATCGCTTTGTAGAAGGGCGGTTTGGCTTTCACCACGGAGGGTGATGTAGCTTCGGCCTGAGCAGACGCAGGGCTGGAGTTCATAGCTATTCTCACTGAAATCTTATTGTTGGAGGAATGGTCTAGCGTTGTTGCTTAGCGTCCGTATAGTTTCAGGGGATTTTCTACCAACAGCTTCTGGCGCTTCTCTGGATCCGTACAGAATCTGAACATCAGATCCACCAGTCCGCCGTCGTTTGGCATGTCCTTGGAGATGTTTGGATGTGGCCAGTCAGTACCCCACAGCACTCTATCCGGAGCGATCTCAATAAGCCGCTGTGCAAAAGGGATCGCATCCTCGAAAGGTCGACGACCTGCGGAGACACGTTCGGCGCCGCAGACCTTCACCCAGGCCAATGGGTTTTCCATCAGTTGTTGGAGCGCGTGGAATGGTGTCTGGTCGATGCCATCCTGGGCTTTGACTCGGCCCATGTGGTCTATGATGAAAGGTACCGGGATCCGCGCAAGCCGATCTGCGTAGGTGAGGATGTCTTGGGCGTCGAGGTGCAGAACCACGTGCCATCCAAGATCTGCAAGACGATCTACGGTGCTGTCGAAAACATCGAGATCGGGGGCTCCGCCCAGGTGAGCTACGAAGTTGAAACGAACCCCACGAACACCGCCGGCATCAAGGGCTGCCAGTTGTTCATCAGATTCGGTGCCATTCACGATGGCTACACCCCGATAGCGCCCCTCACTGCGAGCAATCGTGTCGAGCATGGCGCGATTGTCGGTACCGTGGCAGCTGGCCTGGACGATTACGCCACGGCTGAAACCGAGGTGATCGTGCAAAGACCGCAAAGTTTCGAAAGGGGCATCTGGAGGCGTATAGCTGCGGTCTTCTGCGTAAGGGAAAACCGAGGCTGGCCCAAACACATGGCAATGTGCGTCCCATGCGCCTTCTGGCAGCTTTTGCAGCGGGATGGTGGGGTGTGGATCTGGAGCGAGGCAGGATTTCATCTCGTATCCTATTAGTCGTTGTTAGTGGAATCGATAACCCGATGGTGGGCGTCTTCCGGCCTCTCAACAACTCGACCCAAGTTCTAGCAGTTATGCAGTTTTTGCATGCGTTAGGCTAAGGTATGCAAATCTCACGCACGAGCGCCATCGTTTGTTCTGCGAGACGGGAGAGAGGTCTCTGCTCGAATGTGGCAACAAAAAGATGGGTCTGAATTGTGGGATCGACTATCTGTGCGGCTTTGAGACCTTCCAATTGGCCGTTGCCGTTAACCAGCGCGGAACGAAACAGCACTCCATAACCCATATCGAGATCAATCAGCTCCAGAAGGGACGGGATGCTGTCTATCTCCAGAGATATGTCGAGCTGAACCTCGTGGCGTGTAGCTTCAGTCTCGATCAAGCGCCGAATTGAATGAGGCTCACTCGGGGTAATGAGCGGAAACTTGCCCAAATCTTTCATCGGGACTGTGGCTGGGAGATCGGAATGCTGGCTCCCGATGAGCATCAATGGCTCAGAATGTAGGTGCTCGTATTGCAGCTGCGCCTTCTGTCCAGGGTTGAAAAGCAGCGCAAAATCCAGCCGCCCCAAGAGCAGCCACTCGCGCACCGAGTGAGTAAGGCCCTCTTTGATGCCTAGGATGCAATTAGGGAAGCGCTTGCGAAATGCCGTTACTAACGCCACGGTATGGCGCCGAGAAATGCTGGGCGGGAGGCCAATGACGACTTTGCCGGACAGGGTATCGCGCTGTTCCCGTAGGTCTTCTCGCGCTACCTGAACCTGTCTGAGAATGCCCTTACCGTGTTCGAAGAGTCGCTGGCCAGAACCGGTTAGTAATACCCCACGCCCATTACGCATCAGTAGATGCTCCTGGAGTTCGACCTCAAGCTGGCGAACCTGTCGACTCACGACAGACTGCGAGATGTTTAAGACAGCTGCGGCTTTGGTGAAACTGCCAAATTCCGCCACCCGTACAAAGCATTCCAGTTGCTTGAGATCCATGGGGCTCACTCAAAGACCTTATCTTACCCTTTTTCGAGGGCTTCACTTTGCTTGGCGGCTGAGCTGCCATAGAGGGTGTCGACAAATGCACTCCAACTGAAGGGTTCCAGCGTCGAATATTCGATGCCCGCTTCAGCCATGGAGTCTATAAGCCCTCGCTGAGCGCTCGCTGTCGCTCTACTCATGTAAGCGGTAACCCCTACATCGTTGACTGTCTTTTCAACCTCTTTCATCTCCTCTGATCGCCGTAACCCGTGCTCTGCCACCCGACTGATCAGATAGTGAGGGAGGTCACTGTTCCATCCCATACTTGGAAAGCTTTTGTGCAGCGATGTGAGAACCTCATCCTCCGCATCGTACTGGCGAGCAGCACTTAAGCATTCCGTCGTAAGAGCCTCTAAGCCCTTAATCATGATGCTTCGACACATCTTGATTGCTGAGGCCACGCCAATTGTGTTGGCGACCACGCGGGTGTTCATGCCAAGAGCGTTCAGTTTAGAGCAGACCTCATCGGACCGTGTGCCGCCCAGCAGTATGGGTGTGAGAAGTCGTTGCGGAGGAACGGGCGCCACGACGGCGGCGTCTACGTAATCAATTCCATATTGGGCCATAACGGCTTCTGCCACCCGCTTGGTTGCAGGAGCAATGGAGTTGATATCTATGAACAACTGCCCCTTCAGCATCAGTGGAGCCGCATCCTGTGCGACCCTGAGGGCATTGTCGGCGGTCACGGCAGAAATGACCCACTCCCCGCGCGATAGGGCAAGGGCAGCGCTATCGCAGACGGTCACGCCGCAGCGTCGCCCTTTGTCGAGCAGGGCTGGTCGTTTTTTCGGGTCATCGTGCAATCGATCATAGGTGAAAATTTCTATGCCAGCGGCAGCAAGGTCTTGCCCTAGGATGCCACCAGCTTCACCGAAGCCGATCAAGGTAAGGGTTTTGATCATTTTGTAGTTACCGATGGCCAAATTGAAGCAGGGATTAGCACATTTCCGTCAAAGAGCAATCGAGCCGTACGCACTAGTCCACAGCCTACGATCTTGTCTTCTCGCATGCGAAGCTCAACGGAGAATTCTCCAGATGGATGTTCTACGGATATTCTCACGTGATCATGGGGCTCGACCCTAGCGACGCTTGAAGCAACCGTGCCCTCAAGGCGACAGGCTGTTGCGACACTGACCGCGCCGAATACACCGATGGATGTGTGGCAGCGGTGGGGAATGAATGTGCGGCTGCTGATCGCGCCGCCATCACGCGCAGCCGCGATCAAAGACAACTTGGGTACGGTTCGGCTGCTAACGTCACCGAGATTCATCAGCTTCCCGGCTTTTAGTCTGATGGACTCAAGCTTCGATTTAAGCTCGGTATCACCATCGAGTTCCTCAGGGCTTTCGTATCCTGTGCGGCCCAAATCGGCTGCCCTTATCAGGACTACGGGCATGCCGTTATCAATGCATGTCACCTCTATGCCATCGACTTGGTCAACTGCGTTACCTGTCGGAAGTAGAGCCCCACAGCTGGAACCAGCGATGTCCTGGAATTCGACGATCAGAGGAGCACTGGATCCCGGAACACCATCGATTCTAGCCTCTCCGTCATACTTAACTCGACCCTCAACCGTCTGGACTTGAGCGATTGCGGTTTGGCCCGTATTAGCCATGAAGATGCGTACGGGCGTGATCGAATCATGCGCTGTTATCAAGCCCCGCTCGATGGCGAACGGGCCTACACCTGCCAGGATATTTCCGCAGTTTTGGCCGTAATCTACCTTGGCTTCTTCAACTGAAACCTGAGCGAACAAGTAGTCCACATCAGCGTCGGGACGATTTGAAGGGCTGATAATCGCTACCTTGCTAGTGAGCGAGTTCGCGCCACCAATTCCATCAATCTGGCGTGGATCAGGGGAGCCCATGGCAGCAAGTAATACCCGGTCTCGCGCCTCACCTTCGGGGGGCAACTCACTAGCGAGGAAGAACGCGCCTTTAGAGGTGCCGCCGCGAACCAACAGACAAGGAATTCGAGTCTGGCTCATGGCGTCACCCATCTAGATCGCTGAGCGAGTCGTAGTAGACCAAACCGCGATCAGCCAGCTTTTGGCGCATGTTGTAAATATCGAGGCCCAACTCACCTGCGGCGAGACGCAATCGCTTTTGCTCCTCCAGCTCAGCACGTTTGAGGCTGGTATCGACCACTTCCCTGACGTCTTGACGTCTGACGATCACGACGCCGTCATCATCTGCAACCACCACGTCTCCAGGCTCAACTAACTGGCCAGCGCAGACTATCGGAGTATTCACCGAGCCAATTGTCTCTTTCACCGTTCCCTGGGCATGCACTGTACGTGACCAGACCTTGAAACCCATTTCCCTGAGCGTTCGTGTATCCCGTACGCCCGCATCAATGACCAGACCTCTCACTCCCCGTGCTTGTAAGGAAGTTGCGAGCAGATCACCGAAGTAGCCATCAGTGCATGGGGAGGATGTCCCCACGACCAAGATATCTCCCGGCTGACACTGTTCTACCGCGACGTGAAACATCCAGTTGTCGCCGGGGGCAACCAGTGCCGTCACTGCGGAACCACTGATACCCTGATTCTGTTGAATGGGACGGATCGCTTTATCGAGCAGCCCCTTCCGGCCTTGGGCCTCGTGTACGGTTGCGACGCCGAACTCGTTAAGCGCGTCTATTAGGCCACCGTCAGCTCGGGAAATATTGCGGATCACAATTCCTGTCTTTCCAATGAGGCTGCTCATCCCAGGTTCTCCGTAACGCGAGGGAAGAGGCTTTCATAGCCCTCTGCGTAGACAATGTTTCGCGAAGAGGAGATGCCGACGTTGCGCTTGGCTTGCACACCTCGTTGCAGAGCCACGCGAGTGTAGTACTCCCAGAGGTGTTCCTGACCTGCCATGCACTGAATCGCCGCGTACTTTTTGTCCCACACCTCAGTGATGTCCAACAGCACGTCAGGCCTCCACTCACACTGCTCAGGCTGGTGTGGCTCAAAGCTATAGACAGGGGGAGCGCCGACGATCTTTTCGCCAGGCTTGTAGCCCTCAGCCTGAGCGATAATGCGGGCCTCCTGTGTGAGGTTCATTGCGAGTGGGTGGTCGTAGTTGTACGGATCCCTGATTGAATGGCTCAGTACAAACTCCGGTTGAACTCGTCGAAAGACGTCGGCGAGGCGAAACAGGGTTTCCTTGTCTGCGCGCATCGGATAGTCACCAATATCGAAAAACTCGACGCTGGCGCCCAGGATTTCAGCGGCAGCTTGAGCTTCCTCGCGACGAGCCGCTTTCACCCTCTCTTCAGTCATCTCACCCTTACGCCACAATTTGGCAGACTCACCGCGTTCGCCGTAGGACAGGCAAACGATGTGTACGGCATATCCCTGTTGGGTATGAAGGGCGATGGCGCCACCTGCGCGCCAAACAAAATCGGCGGAATGCGCACTGACGATCAAGGCTGTTTTTTGTTGTGAGGTGTTCATTTGTGGCTCGTCTCATCGTAGGGATCGATGGGACATACCGTCGCATACGTATACCTTAAGCGGATAATGCCTTCCTCCTTTTAAGGTATGCATTTTACTTATTGGGATGGTTGCGCCATTCTATGAGGTCCCGACGAGCGCTGAGAGTGTGAACTCATGACACCCGCTGTTTCTCCTAGCCTAATGCAGATTCGAGCGTTCTTGTACGTGGTCGAGACCGGGAGCATCTCTAAAGCAGCCGCCGCCTTGTTCCGCGCTCAATCTGCTGTGACTCGATCAATCATTTCGCTTGAGTCGTCGTTGGGCATACCCATATTTGAGCGCAGTGCGAATGGAATGCGACTGACTCGGCAAGGCGCTTCAATTCTCCCTCGGGCCAAACGCGCTGTGGCCGAACTGCTTTATATCCCGCAGGTTCTCGGTAGGACGTAGGAAGGGTCAGGAGAACCGCTTTATTTGTTCCAGAATCGGCGTCTTGAGATATTCGCTCGGCTTTGCGAAACCCAAAACATGCAAACCGCTGCCATGACGCTCGGTATTTCTCAACCGGCAATAAGTGCTGCGATAAAGATTCTAGAGCAAGGGTGTGGCGTTAGTCTTTTCGAGCGCACGCCTCAAGGTTTGCTGCCAACCAGGATGGCGTCCGTAGTTCTGCTTCACGCCCGGCGTGCGTTGAATGAGCTACGTCATTTGGACGCAGATATCACTTTCTTGGATGGTATTGTGAGAGGCACTGTACATGTTGGTGCGCTACCATTGGGGCGCACTCATATTCTTCCACAAGCGATTGTGCGCCTCACCGCTCGTCATCCCGGACTTTCCATTGTGACGAACGAGAGCCCGTTTGATCTATTGGCTAGCGAATTACGGTCAGGCGATGTGGATTTCGTCTTGGGTGCTTTACGCTCATCTTCCTATGGCTCCGACTTGCAAGGCGAAGAACTGATGCAGGAAAATCTGGTGATCTTGATGCGTCGTGGTCACTCATGGGCAGGCCGGCCAGTTACGCCGGAAATGCTCGCTTCTGCGAAATGGGTACTTCCAAGATCTGGCTCACCGGCACGTGATCTGCTGTCAGCATTTTTTTTCCACATAGGTATAAGCTCGCCGCCGCCCGTGGTGGAAACAGGTGACCTTGCGATACTCCGGGGAGTGCTGTTGAACTCTGACATGCTCGCAGCCGTTTCTGCACATCAACTTCAGTATGAGATCAACAGCAAAGATCTCGTTCCTGTGCCTTTGGTTTTGAACCACACATCAAGGCCCATTGGTCTTACTTATCGGGCTGCCGCACTCCAATCCCCGGCGGCGCACGCACTCATGGAAATGATCCGACAAGTGGTTTCAGAAATGCAAGCAGGATAGTGGCTGCGATATTTCTATTGATGCCCAGACCTCAAATTTGGGAAGCTTGCATTGAAGCTAGCATTAGCGCACTTGCGCCAATCTTGTGTGACAGCTTTCGATCTATAACAGCTATTCACCATAAGCGCTATGGTTTAGTTTCTTGAGCAACCGAATCATAGATATTAGCGAATGGGCAAAGTCACACGGAAAATTGCCGCTTCCTCCAGCGTCGACTCGACTTCTATATTTCCTCCATGCGCTTCGATAATTTGAGCCGCTATGAATAATCCTTATCCTAGGCCAGATGATACTCCTTGCTTTGCTCGGTATATTTGGAGATACGCCTGTTCGGATCAAAAAGAGAAACGAGTGCGCTAGGAGGAATAGGCTCTCCGTAACTTTGCACAGAAAAACACGCGGTGGTGTTACCCCTGTTCAGGGTAACCCTAATTGGAAGATGCACTTTACCGTGCCGTACCGCGTTGCCAATAAGATTCGACAAAACCTGCGCCATGCGTGATGGGTCGTACTGGGCGGTCACCGTGCCGTCACCGTGCCGTCTTCAATAGTCGCGGTAATGACTAACGTCTGCATGCCGGGCAGTATGGATGGACTGGAATTGGCACGAGTGTCCTTGTCACGTTGGCCTTGCGTGCCTGTCATCCTCACGTCAGGCAATCGATCCCTGACAGACGGTTTGCTACCTTCTCAAGCAATATTCCTGCGCAAGCCATGGTCATTGAATGCACTGCATCAAGCGGTTAGGTCGTATATACCTGCATAGTAGCCGTTTCAATTAGCAAGTGATCGGTTTTGGCCGATTTCTGTCCGTCGCCAATGTCCGCTATGGGTCGGTTGGCGACGGTCTGCCCTCGACCGTCGCTTTAGATGGTCAGACCTCCGTCTGCTCTGCCATCTCCAAGGCATCGTCGACCTCAATCCCCAGATATCTGACGGTGCTTTCAAGCTTCGTATGGCCAAGCAAGAGTTGGACTGCCCTCAGATTCTTGGTTCTACGATAGATCAATGAGGCCTTCGTTCGCCGCAGCGTGTGGGTGCCGTACAGCGCTGGATCAAGGCCAATGGCTGTCACCCAGGCTTTCACTATTCGCGCGTATTGCCTGGTGGAGAGATGATCCAAACCGTGTAGCCGAATCGGAAACAGACAGTCCTCGCTACGGAGGTGAGCCTGATGCATCCAGGCTTCCAAAGCCATACGGGTTTGCTCGGTGATCTCAAATTGCACTAGATGTTGAGTTTTCTGCTGCATCACAATCGCTCGCGATGACACGTGCTCCCCATGAGCAACGTCGCGTACGCGAAGCTTGGTTAAGTCGCAGGCTCGCAGCTTGCTGTTGATTGCCAAGTTGAACAACGCCAGATCCCGAGATTTCTCCGCGATCTGGAGCCTTACCCGGATGGCCCAGATATCTCTGAGTCGGAGCGGGGCTTTCTGCCCGACTAGCTTTCCCTTGTTCCATGGGCGATGGGTGTAGATAGCACCGGTTTTCATGGGTTGTCCTCCGCGTTAGGGGAGAACAAGGGTGAACTCGATCCGGTGGACGGTCGCCAACCGACCCATAGCAGACCCCCAAGGTAACGGACAGACGCTTTTGTGAACCGAGGGAGTTTTGCTATAACAGCCGGCCATCTCAAAGGAATGAACCTATGACAACCAAATCTGTAATTTTTCTCACCGCTGCGCTTGCTTCAGGTTTCGCCATGGCGGTCGGTGAGGCTGATTATTCAGTGTTAGAAGCGCATTGCACTCCTGAGTACTGGGAGAAGCCACCAGATGGCAAAAAGACGGAAGATCTAATCGATAAGTGCGATCTGGATCTATCCGAGAACGGCGGTTCTGGGCAAAAGGTACGCTGAGCGCGACCCGAAGGATAAGGAGCCCGCAGGCTCCTTGTTTGCCGAGGTGGCTTGTCAGGCTAGATTCTCAGAAATTGTCTTCTGGGCTTTTCTTGAATTCCCAATCGGTCATTTTCTTCGCGGCGAGGAAACTCTTGCAGTTTGCGATGAACTCGTTACGGTTCGACTCTTTCGATAAGCTCGCCAGATTCTTTTCGTATATCTCCGGAGCACAGTTGCCTGCTGTCGGCTCGGGCACTTTTTCCTCCGAGCAAGCTGCCAGAATAATGGCCAATCCCATGGCTGCAGCCAGTCGAGCCAATTTGATATCCATATTTTGATCCTTCGGTCATTGCGTTTAGCGTGGTTACGGGCCCCCTCGAGCCCGGCGGTAGCCTAAAACGTGGGGACGTGAAACGCCAGCTCTGATCATTTCCCTCGCCGTACACCAATGGCCGTTTTGAGTCGACTCCGCTGCGCCGTGGTACATACCGTCCAGCTTTCGCAATCAGATTGGCTGACCGCTATGGGTCGAAAGCAGCCGGTCACCATTGACCCATTTCGCCCATAGCGGACACCCGAAGGCCGGGGCCGCTCCGCGGCCCATCGCCGGCAAGCCCGGCTCCCACAGGTACTGCGCAGGCCCGGAGACTGGTTATATCTCTGTGCGAGCCGGCTTGCCGGCGATGAGGCCAGTACCGACTCAAAGCGTTGGGGCGGTATCCGCTTTGGTTCGATTGCTGCCTCTCGCCAACGGTAGTCACGGATCGAAAGCGGTCGATCATGATGCCTGCGTACTGGGAACAAGAACATCCAATCCGAGTAAAGAATCAGATTTGCCTTCTTCCTTGTAGTCCGTTTCCCAAAGATACTCCCGCCACCTTTTTTCCGTTGCGGTCGCTCTAACAGCGCTCTAGTCTCGGCAGGTCGCTGTCTTTAGCGATCGGCTTTGACAGGCCGCGACGGTATTATGCAAACGGCTTGCCTTCAATGGCGGCTGTACGTGCGGGCACGCTTGCGTGCGCCGGAACTTTGCATAGTCCGCCGGTCTGTCAACCCACGTACAGCTGCCACCCTTCTGTTTGACAGCAACAAGGGAGGCGCACCTTGAAAGGACTATGTAATGCTTAAGATCGTCCCCGATCCACCCCACAACCACCACTCCCTCGAAGACACCATCATCCAAGCTACGGAGTACGCTCTGTGCGCACAGATGGTGGCGCAGCAGGCTGTTTCGATGCAGCCCAAGTCGCCCGCGTCGGTTCTGATGATGGCCACGATGCATGAGCTTGAATCGCTGCGTGTGCTGCTTGAGTCGGCTTTGATTCAGATGCAGATGCCAGCGGCGCCACGCACCCAGCACTAAGCCGTTAATCGTATATTGCCTGGGCTGGCGCCACCGCCGGCAAGCCGGCTCCCACAGTGACAGCGGCGCGGTGGTGTGAGGTGCTTACCCGCGAAGATGCCCGCCCAGGATTCAGGTCTCCAGGGAGATCAAGCAATGCCTACAGATGAGATCAATGTCAAAACCACGGTCGGCAAGACCAAGTTCTATCAAGGCGAGAAAAAGACACAACCGTTGTTCTGCATCGAGCCTGGCATCCCATGCCAGGATGCCCGCGAGCAAGCGTCGGAACTGATGGGATGTGTGCGGGACCTGACCATCGCGGGCCTGATGGACGACAACCCTCAGTTGATCTGGGCCTCACATTATCTGAGCGCGTTGGCCAAGGCGCTGATGGATGATGCAGAGTTGGGCATGATGCATTGAATTGACTGACAAATCGCAGGCATAAAAAAAGAGGCCCTTAGGCCTCTTTTTCGTGATCCCAGCGACGCACTGAGGATCGAATTTGGAGCGGGAAACGAGACTCGAACTCGCGACCCCGACCTTGGCAAGGTCGTGCTCTACCAACTGAGCTATTCCCGCGTCGTGATGGGTGCCATTCTAGCAACATCTAAAACGGCGTCAACCCCTTGATTCAAAAAAGTTTTATTTTTGCTCAGAACCTTCGCGCAGGTGCGGCCAGGCCGCCAGCAGGTAGTGCACCATCGACCACAGCGTCAGCGCGGCAGCCACCAGCAGCAGGCCGTAACCGAGAATGACCCAGAACGTCACCGCCGGCGGGTTGGCCAGCAGGATCACCAGCGCCAGCATCTGCGCTGCGGTTTTCCACTTGCCCAGGTTGGACACCGCGACGTGCGCCCTCGCCCCCAGCTCGGCCATCCACTCGCGCAACGCCGACACGACGATTTCACGGCCAATGATCACGGCGGCCGGCAGGGTCAGCCAGAAGTTGGCGTGTACCTGCACCAGCAGCACCAGCGCCACGGCGACCATCAGCTTGTCGGCCACGGGGTCGAGGAAGGCACCGAACGGCGTGCTCTGCTGCAGGCGACGCGCCAGGTAGCCGTCCAGCCAGTCGGTGGCGGCGGCGATGGCGAACACCGTGCTGGCGGCCATGTAGCTCCAGTGATAGGGCACATAGAACAGCAGGATGAAGATCGGGATGAGCAGGACGCGTAGAACGGTGAGCAGGTTTGGAATATTCATCGGTACGACTGGCTGCGGGTTGAGCCCGGCATTCTACTCGCTATGCAGGCTGGCATAAATCGACTCGGCAAGCTTTTTACTGATGCCGGGGGCTTTGGCGATTTCATCGATACTGGCGCGGTTGAGCTCTTGCAGGCCACCGAAATGTTTCAGCAGGTCGCGGCGGCGCTTGGGCCCTACCCCGGCAACGTCTTCCAGGCTGGACACGCGCCGGGCCTTGCCACGGCGGGCGCGGTGGCCGGTGATGGCAAAACGGTGGGCTTCGTCGCGGATCTGCTGGATCAGGTGCAGCGCCGGGTTGTCGCCCTTGAGGGTGAACTCGTGGGCCACATCGTTGAGGTACAGGGTTTCGAAACCGGCCTTGCGGGTAACGCCCTTGGCCACGCCGAGCAGGGTCAGGTCGGTGAAGGCCAGTTCCTGCATCACTTCGCGGGCCATGTTCAACTGGCCTTTGCCGCCGTCCACCAGCAGTACATCGGGCAACTTGCCCTCACCGTCCTTGATGCGCCCATAACGGCGCATCAAGGCCTGGCGCATGGCGGCATAGTCGTCGCCAGCGGTCACACCTTCGATGTTGAAGCGGCGGTAGTCGGACTTCAGCGGGCCTTCCGGGCCGAACACCACGCAACTGGCCACCGTGGCTTCGCCGCTGGAATGGCTGATGTCGTAGCATTCAAGACGCTGTGGCACTTCATCCAGGCCCAGCACCTCGGCCAGGGCCTCGAAGCGCGCAGCCATGTGCTGGCGGTTGGCCAGGCGGGCATTGAGCGCTTGCTCGGCGTTGGTGACAGCCAGTTGCTGCCAGCGGGCACGGGTGCCGCGCACCCGGTGGCTGATGGTCAGCTCGCGGCCGCGCAGGGTCTGCAGCGCCTCGCTGATGGCGGCGAAGTCCTCGTGCACCACGTTGACGATCAGCTCGCCCGGCAATTCCCGCTCGGCGTTGCCCAGGTAGTACTGGGACAGGAAGGCCGCCATGACTTCGGCCACCTCCTCCTCGATGCCCACCTGGGGGAAGAAGTTCTTGCTACCCAGTACGCGCCCGCCGCGCACGCTGATCAAGTGCACGCAGGCACCACCTGGGTTGACGAAGGCGGCAACCACATCGACATCGCCAGAGCCGCCTTCCATGTATTGCTGGTCCTGCACCCGGCGCAACAGGGCGATCTGGTCGCGCAGTTCGGCCGCCTTCTCGAAGTTCAAGGCCATGGCGGCCTTTTCCATCTCGGCGTTGAGCTCGTTGCCCAGCTGCTGGCTGCGGCCTTCGAGGAACATCACCGAGTGGCGCACGTCCTCGGCGTACTCTTCGGCGGCCACCAGGTCGACGCACGGCCCCTTGCAGCGTTTGATCTGGTACTGCAGGCAGGGCCGGGTGCGGTTGGCGTAATAGCTGTCCTCGCACTGGCGCACCGAGAAGGCCTTCTGCAGAAGGCTGAGGCTTTCGCGGATGGCGCCGGCGCTGGGGTATGGCCCAAAGTATCGGCCCTTGGCTTTTTTTGCACCGCGGTGAATGCCCAAACGTGGGAATTGGCCGTCAGACAGGAATACATACGGGTAGGATTTGTCGTCGCGCAACAGAATGTTGTACGGCGGCCGCCACTCTTTGATGAGGTTCTGCTCAAGCAGCAGCGCTTCGGTTTCGTTAGCCGTGATGGTGGTTTCGACCTGGGCGATACGCGCCACCAGCGCAGCGGTTTTCGGCGCCAGGCCGGCCTTGCGAAAATAGCTGGCCAGACGCTTCTTGAGGTTCTTGGCCTTGCCCACATAGAGCAGCCGAGCCTCGGCGTCGAACATCCGGTAAACGCCCGGGCGACCGCTGCAGGTCGCCAGGAATGCGCTGGCATCAAAGATTTGGGACATGAGGTTTTACAGGCTTGCGTCGACCATACCGTGGCGAACGGCCAGCAAGGTCAGTTCGACGTCGCTGGTGACCGAGAGTTTTTCGAAGATCCGATACCGGTAAGTATTGACGGTCTTGGGAGACAGGCACAACTTGTCGGAGATGATCTGCACTTTCTGGCAACCGACAATCATCAGGGCAATCTGGATTTCCCGCTCCGACAGCGCGTCGAAGGGCGAGCCCTGCGGCTGGAACGACTTGAGCGCCAGCTGCTGGGCGATCTGCGGGCTGATATAGCGCTGCCCGGCAAACGCCAGGCGAATGGCTTGGACCATTTCGTCCAGGCCCGCGCCCTTGGTCAGGTAACCGGCCGCACCGGCCTGCATGAGGCGCGTGGGGAACGGGTCTTCTTCGCACACGGTGACCGCAACCACCTTGGTATCGGGGTGGCTGCGCAACAGTTTGCGGGTGGCCTCCAGGCCGCCGATCCCAGGCATCTTGACGTCCATCAGCACGACATCCGGCTTGAGCTCTCGGGCCTGTTTGAGCGCCGACTCGCCCGAATCCGCCTCACCCACCACCTGCAAGCCGTCGATGTCGGCCAACATGCGTGTAATACCGGTTCGTACCAGATCGTGGTCATCGACCACTAGGACCCTAATCAAGCAGACACCTCGTCAACAGGGCGATTGGATCCCGCCACCTTAACAAAATTTTTCAAGGTGGACCTAGCGTAAAACTTCCGACAGAAACGTCTGACGTTCCAAGCGCTGAGGCCGCGACACCTCACGGCTACCCCCCTCGCCCACCAGGCGCCCCAGCAAATGCCACAAAGCAGCCTGATCGGCCACCGGCAAGCGCCGAAAAGCGCCAAGCAGACCGGCTTCTTCCGCCGACAGGCTTTCCAGCGGCGCAGGCGTACGCATACCGCTGAGCACATACAGCGCATCCACGCCCTTGCCCGCAAGGGCCGCCAGGTAATCAAGCCGTGGGGTGCGCTCACCACTTTCGTACTTGCCCTGGGCATTGGGTTCGACGCCGCCGATATCACCGAATACCCGCTGGGTCATGCCCAGGCGTTCACGCTCTTCCCTAAGACGCGGACCGAGTCCATTCATATGACGTTTCTCCTTGTTTCCTGATCGTCACCGGATAACGCTCACGACCCTGTGAGCACTTGCAGACTGCACAGTCACTATGCCCATCGCGGGGTTTCGTCGCAAGCCAGCATCGCGCCCTCAAGCGGCGACTCTCGGCCACCCGGTCTGGCGCTGCATGCGCACAAAACACGCGTCATCGCCCATTTCCATAAAACCGTGGCGAAGGTACAGCCGCCGTGCGGGGTTGCTCTTGAACACCATCAAGCGCAACAACGGCAGGCGCCGTTGCGCGGCCCAGGTAGCCAGCACTTCCAACACCTGGCCGCCGACACCGTGCCCACGGTGCTCGGGCAACAGGTGCAGCTCACGAATGAACAACGCCTGGCGGTCCTGGCTGAGGCTGCAGAAACCCAGCACGCTTTCGCCGTCGACCACCAGCCACTGCTCGCGCCAGCCCCAGGCCTGATCGAATGCTTCTTCGATCCACAACAGGTCGAACTCCCGGTAGTACGGCAGCATCGCCCGGCGAGTGAGGTCACGGGCGAAGGTGCGGTGGTGGTCGGTGGCCGGGATGAGATCAATGGGCATAGCACACCGGCGAACTGCCAGGCCCGCGCCGCTCAAGCTCATCTTCAAGCCAGGCGGCCAATACCTGGGCATTGTTGTGCTCGATGTCCTTGCTGGCATACAGCAATGTGAGGTCTCCCTGGGCTGCCAGGTCCAATAATGAATACCAGTGCTCGGGATGCGCCGCGAGCTCCTGCTGGTAGCGTTGGGCGAAGCCGATGTAATCCACCTCGCCCTGGTGAAACGCCTTGCGCAAGGCGTTCGAAGGCGCGACCTCGCGCAACCACTGCCCGTGCAGATCTTCCTTGCGTTTATTGCGCGGCCACAGGCGGTCCACCAGCACACGCTGGCCATCGCACTGGTCGACCGCGTCGTAGACACGCTTGCAGCGAATCATCGGTTGCTCCTGCCTTTACCACTCGTCTTGAGCCTAGGTAATCCATTGACCGAGGTCACGTCCCAGTAACGATTTGTTTCTATGCTGACAGCCTTCGGCACCTTCGCCCGACGCCAATCGGAGCCCCCATGGCAACCCCGTCACTGGCCAGCCAGCCGCAACTGGCCCAACGCGATGCCCGCCCGCAGCTCTCACACAAACCCGGGCGTGCCACCCTCTTTCTGTTCTTCAGCCTGCTCATGGCCGGCATCGCCTACACCGCCTGGAGCCTGAAGCAGGATGTCAGCGCCAGCGGCACCGTGATCACCACAGTCACGCCGTTTCTGCTGCTGGGCTTGGCCTTGCTGATTGCCTTGGGCTTCGAGTTCGTCAATGGCTTCCACGATACCGCCAACGCCGTGGCCACGGTGATCTACACCCACTCGTTACCAGCATCGGTGGCTGTGGTCTGGTCCGGGCTGTGCAATTTTCTGGGGGTGTTGTTTTCCAGTGGCGCGGTGGCGTTCGGCATCATTGCCTTGCTGCCGGTGGAGCTGATCCTGCAAGTGGGCTCCACGGCCGGCTTTGCCATGGTTTTTGCCCTGCTGCTTGCTGCAATCATCTGGAACCTGGGCACCTGGTGGCTGGGCTTGCCAGCGTCTTCCTCACACACCCTGATCGGCTCGATCATCGGGGTTGGCGTGGCCAATGCACTGATGCATGGGCGTGACGGTACCAGCGGGGTGGACTGGGGCCAGGCCAGCAAGGTCGGCTACGCCCTGCTGTTCTCGCCGCTGATCGGCTTTGCCTGCGCAGCCTTGCTGCTGCTCGCCCTGCGTGCACTGGTCAAACGCAAAGAGCTGTACCAGGCACCGCAAGGCCAGACACCCCCGCCGTGGTGGATCCGTGCCGTGCTGATCCTGACCTGCACCGGCGTGTCGTTCGCCCATGGTTCCAACGATGGGCAGAAAGGCATGGGCCTGATCATGCTGATCCTGGTCGGTACGCTGCCCATGGCCTACGCGTTGAACAAGACCATGCCCAGTGAGCAGGCGCTGCAGTTCTCTGCCGTGGCCGAGGTCACCCGCCAGGCACTGGTACGCAGCGACCCGCAACCATTACCGGCAGACCCTCGCCAGGTGCTTACCCTGTTCATCACCGAGCCCAAGGCCAACCCACAACTGGTGCCAGCCCTTGCAGCGCTCACCGGCATGATCGGTGAAGAGGTCAAGGGCTATGGCTCGCTCAAGCGCGTACCGGCCGAAGCCATGGCCAACGTGCGCAACGACATGTACCTGACCAGCGAAGCCATCCGCCTGATCGAGAAGCACCAGCTGGTGGCGTTCGACGCCGACACCCGCAGCCATGTGCAGCTGTTCAAGACCCAGCTGGACGACGCCACGCGCTACATTCCGCTATGGGTCAAGGTGGCTGTGGCGATTGCCCTGGGCCTGGGGACCATGGTCGGCTGGCGGCGCATCGTGGTGACGGTGGGCGAGAAGATCGGCAAGACCCACCTGAGCTATGCCCAGGGTGCGTCGGCTGAAGTGGTTGCGATGTGCACCATTGGTGCGGCAGACATGTTCGGGCTGCCGGTGTCGACCACCCATGTGCTGAGCTCAGGGGTGGCCGGGACCATGGTTGCCAACGGTTCGGGGGTGCAGAAGCGTACGTTGATCAACTTGCTGATGGCGTGGGTGCTGACCTTGCCGGCGGCGATGCTGCTGGCGGGTAGTCTGTACTGGCTTCTGAACCAGATTTTCTGATCAGGTCAGCCCGGGATTTTCAGGCCACGCTGAACGGCTGGCCGCTCCAGGAATGTGGCCAGCACGCGCTGCACTTCCTTGAACTCATCGAACCCCACCAGCTCACGGGCGTTGTAGCGTTCGACCAGGTTGCGCACCCAAGGGAAGATGGCAATGTCGGCAATGCTGTACTCGTCGACCACCCACTGCCGGCCTTGCAGATGCCGGTCGAGCACGCCAAGCAGGCGCTTCGATTCGTTGACGTAGCGATCCCGCGGGCGCTTGTCTTCGTATTCCTTGCCAGCAAAGAAATGGAAGAAGCCCACCTGGCCGAACATCGGCCCGATGCCGCCCATCTGGAACATCAGCCACTGAAGGGTCTGGTAGCGGGTAGCCGGGTCCTGGCTTAGCAATTGCCCGGTCTTTTCCGCCAGGTATTGCAGGATCGCGCCGGACTCGAACAAAGGCAGCGGTTTGCCACCCGGGCCATCGGGGTCGAGGATCGCCGGGATCTTGTTGTTGGCGCTGAGCGAGATGAACTCGGGGCTCATCTGGTCATCGTTGTCGAAGCTGACCTTGTGCGGCTCGTAGGGCAGGCCGATCTCCTCCAGCATGATCGAAACCTTGACGCCGTTGGGCGTGGGCAGCGAGTAAAGCTGAAGGCGCTCGGGGTGTTGCGCGGGCCATTTGCGGGTGACGGGGAATGCGCTGAGATCGGTCATGGTCAACCTGTGCCGGATGGATGGAACTGTCACTGTAGTGGACATCCCCGGCGGCTGACCATCACCTGCCTTTCATCAGCCCGGTTGGCCATGCGCCTTGAGCTTGAGCTTCTCGGTGTCCACACGAACGAATACGGAATCGGCGCTGACAGTCAGCACATCCCCCGCCCATACTTCGCACACCACCCGTGTCTTGCGCCCGACTTCGCCTTCCACTCGCGCCTTGAGCAGAAGCTCGACGCCCATGGGGGTGGGCTTGAGGTAGTTCAGGCCAAGGCTGCCAGTGACGCAATCAATGCGCGGCAGGCTGCCTGCTTCGCGACCTTCGGCCCGGTAGTGATAGGCCATGGCAGTCCAGTTGGAGTGGCAGTCGACCAGCATCGCCAGCAGCCCGCCATAAACCAGGCCGGGCCAGCCGGTGAAGGTGCCATCAGGCGTGTGCCGGCACAGCAGGTGAATACCATCGGCGTCCCAATGGCTTTGCACATGTAGCCCGCTGGGGTGGGCACAACCGCAGCCGTAACAAATACCATCAGGTGCGGCCAAGGCCTGCAGAGACAGAGCTTGTTCGTTCATACGCTTCCTGTGCTTGTTGGAATGGGAAGGAATGCAAGCTGTGATGGTAGCGCCGCTTCTTGTCAGCGCCAATGACAAAGGGGCGCCAGGCGCCCCTCGTGGTTCACGCCGTCTGCGCAACCACCCTGCCGCGCCGCTGGGTGAACGAAACCAGCAGGATGAACAAGGTCACGCCGGCCGTCATCAGCGTTTCATAACGGTAGGCATCGCTGAACAGCATATAGCCCAGAACCATCACGATGGTGCCGATCACCAGCCAGGTCAGCCAGGGGAACAGCCACATCTTCAGCTCCAGCGGCCGCCCTTCGCGATCGGCACGGGCACGCATGCGCAGCTGCGATACCGCGATCACCAGGTACACCAGCAAGGCGATTGCGCCAGTGGTCGACAGCAGGAAGCCGAACACCTTGCCGGGGAACACGTAGTTGACGAAGCAACCCGCAAAGCCTGCCAGGGTCGAGAGAATGACTGCCACGGTGGGCACACCGGCGCCGGAAATGCGTTTGGTCATGCTCAGCGCCTGGCCACGCGCGCCCAGCGAATACAGCATGCGCGAGGCGGTATAGAGGCCGGAGTTCATGCAACTGGTGACCGCTACCAGCACCACCAGGTCGACCAGCAGCTTGGCGCCGGGCACGTTGAGCACCTCCAGCACACGCTGGAACGAACCCACCGCCTTCAGCCCTGGGTCGTTCCAGGCTACCAGCGATACCACCAGGAAGATCGACGCCAGGTAGAAGATCGCAATGCGGTACACCACCAGGTTGGTAGCACGGCGGATCTTGTCTTTCGGGTTGGCCGTCTCATCAGCGGCGATGGTGACGATTTCGGCGCCGAAGAACGAGAAAATGGTGATCAGCACACCGCCCAGCACCGTGCCGAAACCATTGGGCATGAAGCCGCCGTTATTCCACAGCCGGCTGACCCCGGAAACCTCGGCCAGCGGCCAGAAGCCGAACACGGCCAGGCTGCAGACCGCGATGAAGGCGACGATCGCGATGACCTTGACCAGGGCAAACCAGTACTCGAACGCACCGAAGTTCTTCACGCTGATCAGGTTGGTGCACGACAGCAACAGCATGATCAGGAAGGCGAACAGCCAGGACGGTACGCCCGGGAAATACGCGTGCAGGATGTCGGCACCGGCAATGGCTTCGACCGGAATGATCAGCACCCAGAACCACCAGTACAGCCAGCCGATGGTGAAGCCGGCCCAAGGGCCGATGGCCTCGGAGGCGTAAGTCGAGAACGAACCGCTGTTGGGGTTGGCGATGGCCATTTCGCCGAGCATGCGCATCACCAGCAGCACCAGCAGGCCGGTCATGGCATAGGAGATGAGAATGGCCGGGCCGGCCGTGGCAATGGCGTTGGAGGAACCGATGAACAGGCCGGCGCCGATGATGCCGGCGATGGAGATCATGGACACCTGACGGGACGTCAGGCCGTGCTGCAGGGAACGCTGTTTGTTGTTTTCTAGCGAAGCCATGGAGAACCCTCGAATGGGTCGGCCGCCGCGCGGACGGCTGAAAGTTGGAGCAGAATTCTTGTAGGTCGTAGTGCTCTTTTTTCTTGTTGTGAAGTCGCCGGCGGTGCACTTGCCTCCTCTTCGCAGTACCGGTTGTAATCGTTGACTCAGGTCAGTATTAATCTATAGGGCGAGGTCAACAAACGACCTTTTCGAAGCACATGATTCCGATATGGAATGAACTTCTTCCTTTTTTGCTCGGTACGCGCCTGCCATGTCCAAACGCCTGATGCCCTCGACCACCGCCCTGCAGTGCTTCGAAGCCGCCGCCCGGCACCTGAGCTTCACCCGGGCCGCCCAAGAGCTGCACCTGACCCAGAGCGCCGTCAGCAAGCAGGTCGCGCAACTTGAGGAAATGCTCTCGCACTCGCTGTTCCAGCGCATTCGCCGGCGCCTGCACCTGACCCCGGCCGGCGCGCTGTACCTCACCGAGGTAAACAAGATCCTCACCCAGATCGACATCTCCAGCCGCTACATCCTCAGCTACGGCGACGAGACCGAAGTGCTGCGCATTGCCACTCAGCCGACCTTTGGTGCCCGCTGGCTGGTACCCAGGCTCAAGGGCTTTGGCGACCGCTACCCGCGCATTCACCTGGACATCCGCAACGAGCTGGAGCCCTTCGACCTGGTGCAGGCCAAGGCCGACATCGCTTTCTTTTTCGGGCAAGGCACCTGGCCTGGGGCAACCTGCATCGAGCTGTTCAGTGAGGAGGTGGTGCCGGTGTGCGCCCCGCAGCTGCTGGCCAAGCACAGCTTCGGCAGTGCCGGGGCGCTTACCGAGCACCGCCTGCTGCAGTGCGCGTCGCGGCCGGAGGCCTGGCACGAATGGTTTCTGGGCCTGGGGCTGCACAGCCAGAACAGCTACCACGGCCCGCGGTTCGACACGTTTTACCTGTGTATTCGCGCAGCCATCGCCGGTTGCGGTATCGCCTTGATTCCGCGCTACCTGGTGGCCGAGGAGTTGAGCGAAGGCAAGCTGGTGGTGGCCTGGGACCACCCGGTGGCTAGCAACGGGCGGCACTTCATCGCCCATGCCGAGCACGCGGCCGAAGTGCCGAAGGTCAGGGCCTTCGTGCAGTGGATCCGCGAGCGGGTGGCGGAGGGAATTTGACCAAGTTCACGAATCGTGGGAATGATCGCAATCGAATAATTCGTTTGCGGAATAACATGTCGGCGCGCTTCGATATTAAAAAACTCGAACAAGGTCCGCGTGCCCATGAATCTGGAAAGTATCAGCCAATCCATTGCCATCGTTCACCCGATAACACTTTCCCATGGCCGTAATGCCGAAGTTTGGGATACCGATGGCAAACGTTATATTGACTTTGTCGGCGGTATCGGTGTGCTCAACCTGGGCCACTGCAACCCGGCCGTGGTCGAGGCGATCCAGGCTCAAGCCACCCGCCTGACCCACTACGCGTTCAACGCCGCGCCCCATGGCCCGTACCTGGAACTGATGGAACGCTTGAGCGAGTTCGTCCCGGTCAGCTACCCGCTGGCCGGCATGCTCACCAACAGCGGTGCGGAAGCGGCGGAAAACGCGCTGAAAGTTGCCCGCGGCGCCACCGGCAAACGGGCGATCATCGCCTTCGACGGTGGCTTTCATGGCCGCACCCTGGCAACCCTGAACCTGAACGGCAAGGTCGCCCCGTACAAGCAACGGGTGGGTGAACTGCCGGGGCCTGTGTACCACCTGCCCTACCCCAGCGCCGATACCGGCGTGACCTGCGAACAGGCGCTCAAGGCCATGGACCGCCTGTTCAGCGTCGAGCTGGCAGTCGAGGACGTGGCGGCGTTCATTTTGGAACCCGTGCAGGGCGAAGGCGGCTTCCTCGCCCTCGACCCAGCCTTCGCCCAGGCCCTGCGCCGCTTCTGTGACGAGCGTGGGATCCTGATCATCATTGATGAAATCCAGTCCGGCTTCGGCCGCACAGGCCAGCGTTTCGCCTTCCCACGGCTGGGCATCGAGCCGGACCTGCTGCTGCTGGCAAAAAGCATTGCCGGCGGCATGCCGCTGGGTGCAGTGGTCGGGCGCAAGGCACTGATGGCGGCGCTGCCCAAGGGCGGCCTGGGTGGCACCTATTCGGGCAACCCGATCGCCTGTGCAGCAGCGTTGGCGAGCCTGGCGCAGATGACCGATGAAAACGTCGCCACCTGGGGCGAACGCCAGGAGCAGGCGATCATCAGCCGTGTTGAACGCTGGCAAGGCCAATACCCGTTCATCGGCCGCCTGACCGGCGTGGGTGCCATGCGCGGGGTCGAGTTCGTCAATGCCGATGGCAGCCCGGCGCCAGCTCGCCTGGCCAAGGTCATGGACGCGGCGCGGGGCAAAGGTTTGCTGTTGATGCCCAGCGGCAAGGCGCGGCACATCATCCGCCTGCTCGCACCGCTGACCATCGAGGCCGAGGTGCTCGAAGAAGGGTTGGATATCTTCGAGCAGTGCCTGGCCGAGTTGAACTGAGGCTTACAGGCCCAGTTCTTCAGGGGTGAGCATGTCCGACTCGAAGGCGATCCAGCCGCCTTCGAGTTCGGCGTGGCCGTTGACGATCGGGCCGTAGTAGGTCAGGCCGTTCTCCAGGGTCACGCAAATGTGCGTGGCCGATTTCTCGGGGGCCGCGAGCGTACCGACGAAATGCACCTTCTTCAGGGTTTCGGTCACCGCTTCCAGGCCCACGCGCATCTTGGGGTTTTCCGAGGCCTCGGTGTCACCGCCTCGGTCTTCGGCGCTGATGGTCACGGTGGCGGTGTACGGGTACTTGTTGCTCAAGCGGGTTACCTCGGTGTTGAAGGGTTTGTTCTGCGGGCGCGTAGAGTACGGCAGCGGCCAGCACTTGTCTCTATTGGCCTTATGGGCGGCACGCCACAACACATGGCCTCCCCCGCCCCGATCTGTTAGGGTGCCCGCCGATGCACGCCACACCACACGAGGACACCGAGTGAGCGCCGAAGAACCCCTGATCGCCGACCTGTTCGAGGTCGATAAACGCCTGACCCTCAAGCCCGTCGTGGACTTCAACAGCTACCTGCGCAATGCCTTCGGCGAAGGCCCGTGCCGTTGCCACCGCTGCACCGAAGGCAGCGACCAGAGTGCCTATAGTCATGCGCACAACTTCACGTTCGAAGGGCGCCAATGGCACCGCCGCTTCGCCAGCACTGCCGGCAGCGATGTCGCCCAGGTGCTGAAAAAGGCCTGGTTGTCCTACACCAAAGCCGACCTGAACCTGATGGGTGCGCTGGACCTGAGCACACTCAAGACCTTCACCGATGCCACCCTTCACGAGCGCCTGCTGGCCCTGCTGCCGGCCAGCGGCCTGGCCCGCGAAGTGGACGACCAGTGGTTGCTGCAAGCCCAGGCCGACTGACGGCTCGGCGGTAAAGCAGGATTCTCCCGCTCTGCTACCGTGGGAGAATCCGCACAGCCGCAGGTAGTCCGTCATGGCCCGCACAACGCCCATCGAGCTGTACCGCAATATTGGTATCGTCGCCCACGTGGACGCCGGCAAGACCACGACCACCGAGCGCATCCTGTTCTATACCGGCGTCAACCACAAAATGGGCGAAGTGCACGACGGTGCCGCGACCATGGACTGGATGGCCCAGGAGCAGGAGCGCGGCATCACCATCACCTCGGCGGCGACCACGGCCTTCTGGCAAGGCTCCACCAAGCAATTTGCCGACAAGTACCGCTTCAACATCATCGACACCCCCGGCCACGTCGACTTCACCATCGAGGTGGAGCGCTCCTTGCGCGTGCTCGATGGCGCGGTGGTGGTGTTCAGCGGCGCCGACGGGGTCGAGCCGCAATCTGAGACGGTGTGGCGCCAGGCCAACAAATACCACGTGCCGCGCCTGGCCTACATCAACAAGATGGACCGCCAGGGCGCCGATTTCCTGCGCGTGGTCAAACAGATCGACAAGCGCCTGGGGCACCACCCGGTACCCATCCAGCTGGCCATCGGCAGCGAAGAAAACTTCATTGGCCAGATCGACCTGGTGAAGATGAAGGCCATCTACTGGAACGATGCCGACAACGGCACCAGTTACCGTGAAGAAGAGATCCCCGCCGAACTCCAGGCGCTGGCCGATGAATGGCGCGCGCACATGATCGAAGCTGCAGCCGAGGCCAATGATGAGCTGACCATGAAGTTTCTCGATGGCGAGGAGCTGAGCATCGACGAAATCAAGGCCGCCCTGCGCCAGCGCACCATCGCCAACGAGATAGTGCCGACCATCCTCGGCTCGTCGTTCAAGAACAAGGGCGTACCGCTGATGCTCGACGCGGTCATTGACTACCTGCCCGCGCCGTCGGAAATCCCGGCTATCAAGGGCACCCACCCGGACGACGAAGAAAAGCACCTGGAGCGCCACGCCGACGACAAAGAGCCCTTCTCGGCCCTGGCTTTCAAGATTGCCACCGACCCGTTCGTCGGCACCCTGACCTTTGCCCGGGTGTACTCCGGCGTGCTCAGTTCCGGCAATGCCGTGCTCAACTCGGTCAAGGGCAAGAAGGAACGCATCGGCCGCATGGTGCAGATGCACGCCAACCAGCGCGCTGAGATCAAGGACGTGTGCGCCGGCGACATCGCCGCACTGATCGGCATGAAGGATGTCACCACCGGCGACACGTTGTGCGACATCGACAAGCCGATCATCCTCGAGCGCATGGACTTCCCCGACCCGGTGATCTCCGTAGCCGTCGAGCCGAAAACCAAAGCCGACCAGGAGAAAATGGGCATCGCCCTGGGCAAGCTGGCCCAGGAAGACCCATCGTTCCGCGTGCGCACCGACGAGGAAACCGGCCAGACCATCATCTCCGGCATGGGCGAGCTGCACCTGGACATCATCGTCGACCGCATGCGCCGTGAATTCAACGTCGAGGCCAACATTGGCAAGCCGCAGGTGGCCTACCGCGAAAAAATCCGCAACACCTGCGAAATCGAAGGCCGTTTCGTTCGCCAATCCGGCGGGCGCGGCCAGTACGGCCACTGCTGGATCCGCTTCGCACCTGGCGATGAGGGCAAGGAAGGCCTGGAGTTCATCAACGAAATTGTCGGCGGCGTGGTGCCGCGCGAGTACATCCCGGCAATCCAGAAAGGCATCGAGGAGCAGATGAAAAACGGCGTGCTCGCCGGCTACCCGTTGATTAGCCTGAAGGCCGCGGTGTTCGACGGCTCCTACCACGATGTCGATTCCAACGAAATGGCCTACAAGATCGCCGCTTCAATGGCCACCAAACAGCTGTCGCAGAAAGGGGGGGCCGTGCTGCTGGAACCGGTGATGAAAGTCGAGGTGGTCACGCCCGAGGAGTACCAGGGCGACATCATGGGCGACCTGAGCCGCCGCCGCGGGATGATCCAGGATGGTGACGAGACGCCTGCCGGCAAGGTGATCCGCGCCGAAGTGCCGCTGGGGGAGATGTTCGGCTATGCCACCTCAATGCGCTCCATGACCCAGGGCCGCGCCAGCTACACCATGGAATTTACCCGGTACGCCGAGGCGCCGGCGAGCATTGCCGATGGGATCGTGAAGAAAAACCGCGGGGAGTGATCAAGCGAGGGCTGCGCCCTCGATCGCCGGCAAGCCGGCTCCCACAGCTAACGCGCATGCCTCGAAACATGCGCTGTACCTGTAAGAGCCGGCTTGCCGGCGATAGGGCCATTGCAGACCACAAAAAAATCAGTGCTGCTCGCCCGCCCGCTTCAACAGCTTCTTGCAGCGCTCGGAAAGGTGCACCACCCGCAACTGCTTGCCGGCCTTGGCATAGCGCTCGCGCAAGGTCTTGAGAGCCGCAATTGCCGAGTAATCGACAAAGCTCAAGTGCCTGCAGTCCAGCGTCACCTTGGCCGGGTCGCCTGCCGCATCGAACTGGTTGAGAAACGGTGTGACCGACGCAAAGAACAACGTGCCATGCACCTGGTAATGCTTGACCCCTTCGCCATCCTCGTGGCTGTCGGCATACAGCTCGCGCGCGTGCTGCCAGGCAAAGTTCACCGCCGCGATGACGATGCCGAACAGCACAGCCGTGGCCAGGTCGGTAAACACCGTAACCAGCGTGACCGCAATGATCGCCAGTACATCGCTCGCAGGCACCTTGTGCAGCACCCGCAGGGACGCCCAGGCAAACGTCTGTTGGGCGACCACGAACATCACCCCGACCAACGCCGCCAGTGGTATACGCTCGATCAGCGGCGACAGGAACAGCACGAACAACAGGATCATCACCCCCGCCACCACACCCGAGAGCCGGCCTCGACCGTTGGAACTGAGGTTGATCACGGTCTGGCCGATCATCGCGCACCCACCCATGCCGCCGCACAGGCCCGAGACCATATTGGCCGCGCCCAGGGCCACGCACTCACGGTCCGGGTAACCGCGGCTCTCGGTGATTTCGTCGGTGAGGTTGAGCGTCAGCAGGGTTTCCAGCAACCCGACCATGGCCATCAGCAGCGCATAGGGGGCGACGATTTTCAGGGTTTCCAGGTCCCAAGGCACATCCGGCAGGGCCAGCGCCGGCAGGCCACCGGCGATGTGCGCCATGTCGCCGAGGGTGCGGGTCGGCAGGTCGAGCAGGTATACCAGCAAGCCAACGCCAAGGATCGCCACCAGCGCAGGCGGTACGGCGCGGGTCAGCTTCGGCAGCACGTAGACCACCAGCATGGTCAGTGCCACCAGGCCGATCATGAGGTAAAGCGGCGAGCCGCTGAGCCAGTGCTCGCCCTGTTTGAAGTGCTCCAGCTGGGCTAGGGCGATGACGATCGCCAGGCCGTTGACGAAGCCAAGCATCACCGGGTAAGGCACCAGGCGTACCAGCTTGCCCAGGCGCAGCAGCCCGAACAGGATCATCACCCCGCCACCCAGCAGCACCGTGGCCAGCAGGTATTGCGCACCGTGCTGCACCACCAGCGCGACGATCACCACGGCCATCGAACCGGCGGCACCGGAAATCATGCCCGGGCGGCCGCCGAACAGCGCGGTCAGGGTACAAATGATGAAGGCGCCATACAGGCCCATCAGCGGGTTGAGGTGGGCCACGAGGGCGAAGGCGATGCACTCGGGCACCAGGGCGAAGGACGTGGTCAGGCCGGCAAGCAGGTCGGCGCGAAGGCGAGCGGGTTTCATCAAGATCCTACAGGGACGGCAACAATCGAGGGGCGCGATGTTACGGAATTTGTCTGACAGCAGCCACCGCTTGAGGTAATCACCCGTGGCTATGTCGAGCACCATCGAGTGCGCGGCGCTGCGGGAACGGGCCTGCGATTATCCGCAACCATCATGCTGACTATAATTTGTCGCTAGCCGGATAATGCCAGGATAAAAAAGCTGCCCTTGATGTGCATCCAGTGCAAGCTGAACCCTTTTGACATCATGGCAAATTCTACCTGCGGAGATCATGGACATGCCGCTACGCCCCCTTTGCGCCTCACTGCTGCTGGCTGCAAGCCTGGCCGCCCAGGCGGCTACCGAAGTGCTGCCCCTGCAGCACCGCAGCAGCGTCGAACTGCTGCCTGCCGCGCAATCCTTCATCGGCAAGGACGGCAGCGTCAACGCTTTCGAGAACAAACTGATCGTCAATGCCAGCCCCGAGCGCATCGACGACCTTCGCGCCCTGCTGCAGCAACTGGACACCGCCCCCAAGCGCCTGCTGATCAGCGTCGACAACAACGACAGCAATTACCAGGACAACCGCGGCAACGCGCGTGTCATCCATTACGGCACCAGCAACCGTGACGGCGGCCTGCAGCAGGTTCAGGCCAGCGAGGGCCAGCCGGCGCTGATCCAGGTTGGCCAGAGCATCCCGGTCACCAGCAGTAGCACCGATGGTTATGGGCGCATCCAGAGCAACACCGAATACCGCAATGTGACCCAGGGTTTCTACGTAACTCCAAGCCTTAGCGGCGAAACGGTTCGTCTGCAAATAAGCACCAATAACGACCGAATGAGCCAGGAACGTGCTGATGTAGTGAAAGTGCAAAGTACCGACACGACCATCACCGGCAAGCTCGGCGAGTGGATCACCCTGGCAGGGTTCAACCAGCAGAGCCAAGCCGACCGCAGCGCGTCAAGCCACACCTACAGCACGCAACGGGGTGAAAACATGACATTGCGTGTCAAAGTCGATCTTGTCGACTGATCCCAGGCAATTCAAGGCCTCGACCCAAGGCCTTGAAACTGACCGCCGAGTCGCATTAGACCAAAGATGTAGTAAGCCAAAAAAAGCACTACAAAACATTTGACAGGCACTTTTTACCAAGGGCATGATGGCCTCGCTCCCGCTAATCAGGGGCCCTGGCAAGGGCCTTCGAGGCGTGCTCCTCCCACCCCTGGAGGCGCCTCGTGTCTATACGGCCCACAAGGCGGTTCGACGGGATTGCGACTGCAACGAAGAAGTTGTCCCGAGGGACGGAAGCGCATCACCGCAGTTCTGGCAATCGCGTAGCACCGCAGCAAGGCAACCACGAGCCGACCTGCCGGAGCACTCCTGCGCCAGGCCTGTACCTCCTTCCCCCTTCGAGCCTTCGCGTTCGCCGCCGCCTTCCCCCGGACAGGACAGCCGCCAGGTCCCTGATTCGTACCCGAGCATCAGCACAATTACCCCAAGATCGATGCGACGAGGTTTATTTCCATGGCACTGACACGCGAACAGCAAATTGCAGCCCTCGAGAAAGACTGGGCCGAAAACCCGCGCTGGAAAGGCGTGACCCGTACCTACACCGCCGCTGATGTCGTTCGCCTGCGTGGCTCCCTGCAGCCGGAGCACACCCTGGCCCGCCAGGGCGCAGAAAAACTGTGGAAGCTGGTCACCCAAGGTGCCCACCCCTCCTTCCGCCCCGAAAAAGATTTCGTCAACTGCATGGGTGCCCTGACCGGCGGCCAGGCAGTGCAGCAGGTAAAAGCCGGTATCCAGGCCATCTACCTGTCCGGCTGGCAGGTTGCCGCCGACAACAACTCGGCCGAGTCCATGTATCCTGACCAGTCGCTGTACCCGGTCGACTCGGTACCGACCGTGGTCAAGCGCATCAACAACTCGTTCCGCCGCGCCGACCAGATCCAGTGGAAAGCCGGCAAGAACCCAGGCGACGAAGGCTACATCGACTACTTCGCCCCCATCGTGGCTGACGCCGAAGCCGGCTTCGGGGGCGTACTGAACGCCTACGAACTGATGAAGAACATGATCGAAGCGGGCGCCGCCGGGGTGCACTTCGAGGACCAGCTGGCCTCGGTGAAAAAATGCGGCCACATGGGTGGCAAGGTACTGGTACCGACCCAGGAAGCGGTACAGAAGCTGGTTGCCGCACGCCTGGCAGCTGACGTGTCGGGCGTGCCGACCATCATCCTGGCCCGTACCGACGCCAACGCCGCCGACCTGCTGACCAGCGACTGCGACCCGTACGACCAGCCGTTCGTGATTGGCGAGCGCACCCGTGAAGGCTTCTATAAAGTGCGCGCTGGCCTTGACCAGGCGATTTCCCGTGGCCTGGCCTACGCACCGTACGCCGACCTGATCTGGTGCGAAACCGCCAAGCCGGACCTGGACGAAGCGCGCCGCTTCGCCGAAGCGATCAAGAAGGAATACCCGGACCAGATCCTGTCGTACAACTGCTCGCCTTCCTTCAACTGGAAGAAGAACCTGGACGACGCGACCATCGCCAAGTTCCAGCGCGAACTGTCGGCCATGGGCTACAAGCACCAGTTCATCACCCTGGCGGGCATCCACAACATGTGGCACGGCATGTTCAACCTGGCGCACGATTACGCCCGCAACGACATGACCGCCTACGTGAAGCTGCAAGAGCAGGAATTCGCTGACGCCAGCAAAGGCTACACCTTCGTGGCGCACCAGCAGGAAGTGGGCACGGGTTACTTCGATGACATGACCACCGTGATCCAGGGTGGCGCTTCGTCGGTGACTGCCCTGACCGGTTCGACCGAGGAAGAGCAGTTCCACTGATAGTGGCTAGCGGCTGAAGAAAGGCCCGGGGCTGGTGAGGACCCTGGGCTTTTTTTTGGGGGCGCGCCACTTTAGCTCAAGATTTGAGATCTTCGGCGCTGATGAAATCGAGCGCCGCCCGCGCGGCGCATCGCGGCTAAAGCCGCTCCTACATTTGTTGCAACGTGCCGTTCCAGTCAGGCCATGGTTGTTCGCCTTGGCGCATGACTGAAGACAGGTGAGGCGGCAGCAGTACCAGCCGAAATATCTCGTCGAGCCAACAAGGCTGACAACTATGGCCTATCAGGCCATGGCACGTTGCAACAAATGTAGATACCGTCTTGACCCTCACCCTGCAAGAGCGATTTTGGGGTCAAACGGTATCCCCGACTTCACCACCCCGTAAACCAGGTGCAGCAGCTTGCGCATCGCCGCGCAAACGATCTGTTTGTAGGCTTTGTGCCGGCTGTTCAACCGCTCTGCCAGGGCCTTCACGACAGGGTTATGCCTGATCGAGACAGTGCCTGACATCCACAAGCCCGCACGTAGCCGTGAGGCGCCTGTGCGCGAGATAGTGCTCTGGCCTATGAACTCTCCCGATTGCTGCACTACC
>NZ_JBDFPP010000039.1:0-19579 GCF_039672635.1 Pseudomonas sp. P39-UII1 | reverse complement strand
GGCCTGGCAGTTTGCATCGACCCTGCCGGCAGAAAAGCTGTCGCAGGTGCACAACACCGGTATCAACACCTCGTTGCTGGTGGAGCATGCCTACAACCCGATTCACCGTCGCTACCAATACGATCCGTCGGGCGAATTGGTGCGCACGCTGGACAAGCTGCGCGGTGAGATCAAGTACGAATACGAAGCCAACGGCCAGTTGCATAGCCGCGATACCGGCTCCCTCGTAGGCAGCGAAGAGTTCCGCTACGACCCGGCAGCCAACCGGCTGGACTTCAATGCTCGGCAACTGGAGAAGGTCAAAGACAACCGCATCAAGCGTTGGCGGGATCAGGAATACCGCTATGACCCGTGGGGCAACCTGATCGAGAAGCGCTCGGGGCATAGCAAGCTACAGAGCTTTAGCTATGACTGCGAGAACCGGCTGGTGCGAGCGGAGACGCTGGTCAATGGTAAGTTGGAGAGCACTGGCGCGTATCGCTATGACAGTCTGGGTCGACGGGTTGCGAAACAGTCTGAAATCAACGGCACTGCTGAGCAGAAACATTTCCTCTGGCAAGGACTGAGGATGCTGCGCGAGGAGACGCCGGGGCAGAGCATTTTGTATTTCTACGAGCCGGGTAGCTATGCGCCGTTGGCACGGGTGGATCAGGCGGAAGGGGAAGGGCAGAAGGTCTACTACTTCCATACGGATCACATTGGGACGCCATTAGAGTTAAGTAACAGCGAAGGCGAGATCGTTTGGCAGGCGACGTATCGCTCTTGGGGTGCGGTAGATCAGCTAGTCGTTACAAACATTGATCAGAATTTGAGATTCCAAGGTCAGTATCTTGATGCTGAAACTGAGCTGCATTACAACATGTTCCGTTATTATGACTCAGGTGTTGGGCAGTTTGTGACCCAAGATCCTATTGGGTTGCAAGGAGGAGTTAATTTATACAGATATGCTATTAATGCTTTGTCTTGGATTGATCCTCTCGGCTTGGCAAATAGGCCGAACAACGGCAAATATAATATTTTTCACGATCACGCGCTGGATCCTAATTATCGCTACTCCAGCGATGCCGTTCAGTTTAATAGGGCAAATGCAGATCTGTTAAATAGAATGGAGATCGAGCCTGAGTTCAGGAAGGATATGCTGAATCGCTATCCTAAGCTTGAGGGGTGGGCTAACGCGGGAAGCAAGAGTGCCAGCCCGCCTGGTTTAACATGGCACCATCATGAAGATGTTAATAGGCTATCTCTGGTAGATCGTATGGATCATAAAGCTAATCATGGGCTATACCACCCGACTGGTAAGGGTGGTCGAGATATATGGGGTGGCGGCGCTCAAGGGCGAAAAGGGAAGCTTGACGGCGCAACGGGAAAAATTTGCTGCGGTTAATCTACTGGAGTTATTTCATGTTATTAAAGAATAAATTTTATGCGCTTTCAGAGATAATTGATCATGTGAAGTTTTTTGCAGAGCAAGATGATGAGTTTTGTATTTATGGTGAGGATCAAGATCGCCTCGATCTGAGTGCGCGCTATCTTGTCGCGGATTACCCAGACGTGAAGGATGATAAGGAGGTATTTCCAGAGTCTGTTAAAAAAGCAGGGCTGCACTATTTATATTCTGGGCAGCAATTTGTTGACGTTGTAACATTGCTGGTAGAGCAAAGTCCTGATGCATCTTACGGGGACTATGTTAAGGCGCTAAATTATTATCAGGATAACGATGAGTTTATTGATTTGTAATTTTCCCGTCTTGCTGTAAGCGAGCACTCACATATCATATGTAACGTATGCTGTGCGTGACACACTGATCTCGCACAGTCATACGTATCGAGCTAGCAAACGGATGCGCGAGGTGGGCGTGAGTGATGGTTGACGGCAGCAGCGGTAGTGATGACCTGTACCGCGAGGTGTATCGCACCCACGGCAAGCTGACCAGTTGCTTTGATTCCGATGCGATGGAACGCAAGGCATGGCAATTTGCGTACACGCTGCCGGCAGAAAAGCTGTCGCAGGTGCACAACCCCGGCATCAATACGTCGTTGCTGGTGGAGCATGCGTACGGCGTTACCAGTACAACCCGGCCGCGAAGCCAACGGCCACTTGCACAGCCGTGATACCGATTCCCTCGTAGACAGCGAAGAGTTTCGCTATGACGCTGCGGCCAACCGGCTGGACTTCAATGCGCGTCAGTTTGAGAAGGTTCAAGACAACCGCATCAAGCGTTAGCGGGACCAGGAGTATCGCTATGACCCGTGGGGCAACCTGATCGAGAAGCGCTCGGGGCATAGCAAGCTACAAAGCTTTAGTTATGACTGCGAGACCCGGCTGGTGCGGGCGGAGACGCTGGTCAATGGAAAGTTGGAAAGCACTGGCGCATACCGCTATGACAGTCTGGGTCGACGGGTTGCGAAACAGTCCGAGATCAACGGCACCACCGAGCAGAAGCGTTCCCTCTGGCAAGGGCTGAGGATGCTGCGTGAGGAGACGCCGGGGCAGAGCATTCTGTATCTCTACGAGCCGGGTAGCTATGCGCCGTTGGCGCGGGTCGATCAGGTGGAAGGAGAAGAGCAGAAGGTCTACTACTTCCATACGGACCAGATTGGTACGCCGTTCGAGCTGACCGACAGCGACGGAAAATAGTTTGGCAGGCGACGTATCGCTCTTGGGGAGCGGTTGAAACCCTGATCCTCAATGAGGTCGAGCAGAATCTGCGTTTTCAAGGGCAGTACTTCGATGACGAGGCAGGGCTGCATTATAATACGTTCCGCTTTTATGATCCTGAAATGGGTAGATTTATAGTGCAGGACCCATTGGGCCTGATGGGCGGGGATAATCTTTATCGTTACGGTCCGAACCCAATCCTGTGGATTGATCCTCTTGGCTGGTTGCCGTTAGCTAATCCGGTTAAAGTAGGTCATCACATGGTTCCACATTCGTTAGCTACCTCTTTGGGGATAACTCCGTTCAATTCATTTAATAATGTGCCCTCGATGTTCTGGCTGGAGCCAGGGCAATGGAATAGAATGGAGCGCAGTGGTATGCACGGTTACAATGGTTTGGGCGCGAGTACCAAACCGGCTGTGACGCTTGATGCTTTCAAGTCCGAAGGTCTAACAAATGAGAAGTGGCTGCAGTCGCTTGAGGCTCATTATAACAACCCGGAAATTTCTCACTTTAGAGGAGATTTAAGACTTGTCGAGAACGGAAGTCCTGGGCGTATCATTGCCGCGAATGTGTCTCCTGCTGAAGGTTGGGCGGCAACCAAAGCATGGGCGCGATCTAAAGGTGCAAGTTTGCCGGGGTGCAGTTGATGAAGAGCGCTAATGTTAGGTACGTGACGGTTAATGATTCAAGGTTAGTGGCTGGTGGTAAGTTAGAAATTGGTAGTGCGGTAGTGCACCTCAATGAGTTTGACTTTGGCGATTTTGGGTCTACCCAGCGAAAGATTATTGTTGGTTGGTTTGGTGAGCAAAGAACTAGATATTCTACCGCTGTCCGTGGGCGAGAGATCTCTTCCAAGGAAATTCTCATAGTTGACGAGCACGGCGGGCCAGTTGTGCTAGATCTCGGCTGCGAAAGATTATTGCTGGCCGAAGGAGGTCAAGCTCATACGTGTTATAAGCTAGTTGTTCAAGTTTCGCTTGAAATTCCATTAGAAGCCTTTGGTGACGTGCCGGCGCATATAGAGCCGCTACTCCAATACTCTGAAATATTACATGTCACGGTCTCACTTTTTGGCGAGGATGTAGCCGCGCATTTGGAATTAAGTTTCAAGCGCCCGGTGTACGATGGTTACGGGGAGTTGGGGTTTTTTCTCGCTGATCTGGATAAAATGAATGAATATATTGTTTCCAGGTTGGGTGCTGACGTTGTTAACCTTAAAGACGCGTTCTGTGAAACTGAAATTGCAAATGAGCTGTTTGCTGAAGGCCTATTAGTCTTGGTCTGGGGGATGACGCCGTGGCAGTACTATCTGTATGGCTTAAGCGAGCCTGGGGATGCCGCTTACATTCCAAGGCTTATAAATCCGCAGTTCGAAGGCAGCTATAGATTGCGTCGTGAAATTCAAAATCCGAGCGTCGTGCCAGGCGAGTTTTTGCTGAATTGGCCAGAATGCCTTAGCAAGAGCTTTCCAAAAATTAAAATAGGTGGGGAAGGGGAGTTGTTAAAGGTCCAAGTCAGTGTCATGGGTTTTTACGTTCCAAATGTCGGTGTTGGACCGCCACTATCGGTAATCACAGCTAGCAGGGAGGACAGTGAACCTATTATCGATCCCTTGCTGATGGTGGATATTGAGGCGGTAGAGCCTAAATTGTGTTTTTGATATTTTGTGATATTAGTTTTTTGCGGTTGGTGTAATTGCATGTAGTAAGTATTCTGCATGGCTTGTTTTGAGTGTTTGATTCGATGTGCATTTGTTTTTTTACGTTGGTGCATTGAGCTGTCGGATCTTTAAAATTGTTGGGGATGGAAGCGGATGCCAACGTTGTCTCATTCGCTTCCAAGTTACGAGAGCTACTTCTACCTAACCGACAACCAAGGCCGCGATGTCCCGTTCGGCACGCTGCAACCGGGCCAACGCATCTACAACCCGCACGAGCAGGTGTACCTGGTGTGCTCCGAGGGCGGCCACTACATCCTGCACACGCTGGACAACCTGTTCTTCTACCTCGGCGAGGTGCCGGACACCGACACCGAAGTCCCGCTGCAGCGCATCGAAAATCGCCTCGGCCACTTCCTGCACTTCACCCGCACCAAACAAGGCACGCTGACCGACATCAGCGCCACCGGCACTCGTGCGCAGCTTCAGCTACGCCGACGGCGTGATGGTGACCCTCAGCAACGCCATTGGCCAAGTTTTATCGCAGCCTTGGAAGCTGTGAGGGAGTATAGATATGAGTATTTATAAGATTGTTAAGTGTTCGAGTGCGAATTCGCCTTTTTACTTTGGTGGGGATAGTGCATATGTCTCAGTGTGGCCAAAAAATCCGGATGGTCAAGATCTACTGCTGCTCTTCACTATAAATTGTAAAGCTGCAAGGAAGCAGCTTGATAGATCGGATCTCCCAGATTCTGGTTTTATACACGTATTCTCTACTTACGATAAAGAAGATTATTTTCTGGATTTTTTAACTTTTGATGAAGTTGAGCAAAAAAAAGGTATCGCATCCTATACTTACGTAGTCCATGTAGGTCAGATTGGTGCAATCAGGTCGCCTGGATTGTCGATTCCTCTGCAATACGCAAAATTTGAACCTTCCACTGTTAAGGATGATGAGATTTCAGTCGCTTCCTTGGTCTCTAGTGGAGCCCCATGTGGGGCGGTGATTCCCAAGGTACTTGAGTCGAATTTTAGTTTTTTCTGCCAAATATATTCGTCTGACTTCCCCGCTCCATTTCAGGATGCATTATATATGAATGATGCTGTAGGTTATCTTCTTGTTAATAAGCAAATGGGTAATGATGTGGCAGATGGCTGCTTCTTCGTGCAGGTTGCATAGAGACTAGCTGCATCTCATTGTTTTGGTTTTATGGTTCTTTAAAAATTAACAGTTGTATTTCTGAGGTGGCAGGATTGCCGCTTGATAATTGTGGGGCACGCTGACTGACAGCAGCGCCACTGGCGGCATCCGCTTGTACCTGCACACGCTGCTGGTGACCCACCTACCCGGACGGCAGCACGTGGCAGGCGCGCTACGACGACGCCTGCGCCTACCACCAGCTGACCACCCTAGTGACCAAGATCTGAGTGAGTCATCACTTGCTGCTGTGGCTTGCGTCGCCACACGGCTGCGAGCAGGGCGTCGATGGCCAAGTTGGTGGTCATTCTGGGCTTCATTGACCAACCGATGACTTGGCGAAAGAACAGGCCCAGCACTACCGCCAGGTACAGCCAACCTTAATAGGTGCGAATATAAGTGATATCGGTCAGTACATCCATGGGCTGTTATGTTGAGGTGAAATGAAATGAATTGGTCTAACTCTTTGAAAGAACGTATTGTAAACGAGCTCAAAGATTATGAGGTTTATTTTTCAGCTGATGAGGTCCCTTCAGGGGCGGACTTTCCTGAGCAGTGGCGGGGCTTCGGATGTTCGAAGGTCGACAGTGGGAATATACCCGCGGAGTGGAAGAATTTTGCTGAGGTTTTGCCTTGGGTGAATTCATGGCTCGCTAAGTGCGTAATAGGCACTGTCTTGGCATTCAGCGACAAGCCATACCTCGCGTATGTATATAGCGATAATGGTGACCTGTGCTTTTACATGGGTGGAATCCCTTTAGGTGTTGAGGGAGAGAATAATGTCCAGGTTCAGTGGCTTCCTCAAAAGTTGAAGGCGTTCTATACAACTTTGCACGACGGTTTTGGGTTTTACATTGGCTACACCATGGGGCCATCCAGATTTGAAGACTTCGTCTCTATCAAAGATCTGTGTGATGAAGACTATCCAGCCCTTCCTGACATGGTGGGAGTTTTTTCTAGTGGCGCTGGTGATTATCTATCTTTGGCTAAACCTCCGGCCGAGGTCGAGGCTTTCATATGGTGGCATGAGGAACCGGACGTACCAACCCGAAATATCGACTTGTGGGATGTGATGGATTCTTGGATGTCCATTTTTTTAGAAAACTCCGATTCTAATGATTCTATTCTAGTTTAGCGGCGGGGCTTTTCATTCCATTTCTACTGATCGAGCCCTTGAGCATTAAAGACGGTCTGCCGCATACCGTCATTGATGCCAAATTCAAGCCCAAGTACCTGTGGTGGAACGCCTACGCTCAGGTTGATCGCTTCGAGGACTGCTCGGGCAAAAGCACCTACTACCGCTACGATGAGCGGCAGCACCTGATCGCCGTCACCGACGCGCTGAACCAGACCACCACGCTGGAGCGCAAACCCGACGGCGAAGTGCTGCGTATCCACCACCCGGATGGCACGGCAGAATCCTTTACCTACAACGCCCTTGGCCAAGTACTGACCCACACCGACGGCAAAGGCCAGACCACGCGTCTGCAGCGCACCTCGCGTGGCTTGCCCAGCAGCCGCTAGGATGCCAAAGGGCAGTGGATTCGTTACGAGTACGACAAAGCGATTCGCCTGACCGCGTTGGTCAACGAAAACAGCGCGGCGTACCGCTTTGCCTATGACGCTTCGGACCGCCTGAGTGAAGAAGTGCGGGTGGACAACCTGACCCCGCGCTTCAGCTATGACGCTGGCGGCAATCTGGTGCGCCTGGATGAAATCGGCTATGGCGAAAACGGCGAGCGCCCGGAGCGCAATACGCTGTTCGAGCGTGACGCGATTGGCCGCTTGCTGGCCAAGGTCAACCGTGATGCCCGCCAGGATTTCGAGTATGACGAGGTAGACCGGCTGCTGAGTATTCAGCGCACGGCGAGCAGTATGGGCAAACAACTCGGCATCACCGAAGAGAAGCTTGAATACGCCTATGACCTGCTGGGCCGACTAATCCAGGAAATCACCCCGCAGGGCGTGCTCGGCTACGAATACGACCCGCTCAGCAACCTGACCACGCTGACCCTGCCGGATTGCCGCAAGGTCAATCACCTGTACTACGGCAGCGGCCACCTGCACCAGCTGAACCTGGACGGCCAGGTTATCAGCGATATGGAGCGCGATGACCTGCACCGCGAGGTGTTCCGTACCCAGGGCAAGCTCACCAGTTGCTTTGGTTACGACGCGATGGGGCGCAAGGCGTGGCAGTTTGCGTCAACGCTACCCGCCGACAAGCTATCGCAAGTGCACAACCCCGGCATCAATACGTCGTTGTTGGTGGAACATGCCTACAACCCAATTCACCGCCGTTACCAGTACGACCCGGCCGGGGAGTTGGTGCGTACGCTGGACAAGCTACGCGGGGAGATCAAGTACGAATACGAAGCCAACGGCCAGTTGCACAGCCGTGATACCGGCTCGTTGGTGGGAAGCGAAGAGTTCCGCTATGACGCTGCAGCCAACCGCTTGGACTTCAATGCGCGACAGTTTGAGAAGGTCCAAGACAACCGCATCAAGCGTTGGCGGGACCAGGAGCATCGCTATGATCCGTGGGGTAACCTGATCGAGAAGCGCTCGGGGCACAGCAAGCTGCAGAGCTTTAGCTATGACTGCGAGAACCGGCTGGTTCGGGCGGAGACGCTGGTGAATGGCAAGCTGGAAAGCACCGGCGCGTATCGCTATGACAGCCTGGGTCGACGGGTTGCGAAACAGTCCGAGATCAACGGCACTGCCGAGCAGAAGCGTTTCCTCTGGCAAGGGCTGAGGATGCTGCGTGAGGAGATGCCGGGGCGGAGCATCCTCTATCTCTACGAGCCGGGCAGCTATGCGCCGTTGGCGCGGGTGGATCAGGCGGAAGGGGAAGGGCAGAAGGTCTACTACTTCCATACGGATCAGATTGGGACGCCGCTGGAGTTGAGTAGCAGCGAAGGCGAGATCGTCTGGCAGCCAACCTATCGGTCGTGGGGAGCGGTTGAGCAAATATCAGTAGATCAAGTTGAGCAAAATTTGCGTTTCCAGGGCAATATTTAGACGAAGAGACGGCCTTTCACTACAATATTTTTAGATACTACGATTCGGATCTGGGTAGATTTGTTACTCAAGATCCTATCGGGTTGGAAGGCGGCTACAACTTATACTTATACGCTCCCAGTGCCGTGATTTGGATTGATCCTTTGGGTCTATGCAAAAGCGCTGCTAGCGGCGATAAAGGTCGTACGAAAGCGATGCATGACCTAGAGCGGAATGGGTATAAAGTTGTCGCTGAGGAAGTGGCGATGAAGGTAAACGGAAGTAGAGTGAGAGCAGACTTCGTTGCTAGAGATGCTCAAGGTAATTTGCATGTATTCGAAGTTAAACATGGTTCGGGCGCATTAACCAAAAATCAGAAAGCATCGGGTGTGTTCGATATGAGCAATCCCGCGAATACAACTCAGCATCTAGGTGGTGGGGTTATTGAGCCGTCAAGTGGAACCACTGCAAAGATTGATACTAAGAGCGCGCGTGGTAAGCTGCTTGGGGGTAAAGGTGCTGTTCATGATGCAGTGTTCAATGTTCTTAAGTATAGGTAGTATATGAGTACTGATGATCGCGTTATTTTTGAGTTGGAATTGCTAGGAGTGCTTAAATTAGCAGCATCCAAATTTGACGGCGTTACGGCCTCAAAAAACAAATTAAAATTCAAGTACAACAAAAAAAATGTAGCCGAGCTTTTTTTTGAGCACCTGTCTCGGGCTGATTCTTACATTTTGGGTGGAATAGTGTATGGGGGTGCGATATTTGAATGTTCGTCTAAGTTTACTCCGCCGTATAAGAGTAATTTGTTCAATGAGTCCTGTTTTTCTTTTATTTCGTCGGGTGAGCAAGATAAAAAATTCAGTGGCAATCTAGGTGGGGCGATAAAAACGCCAGCCCCAAATGCAGTTGGCGAAGTGTGTGCGCACATTCAAGCGGTGTTGGAGGATTTTTACATTCCGAAAATTCAAGCTTGTATTTCTCCGACTGATCGGACGATTGCGGATGTTTTGTCATCACCCGATGATTACGCTTACCCTGCAGTTTTTATACATTGCGCCGCAAGCTTAAGTTGGGGTGAAAGATTGGTTGATTTAAGCGAGGCGTTGAAATCTAAAAAAATTGTAAAAAACAAGGATTATGATATTCCGCTTCTAACTAGCTTGATTTGAGGTTGCATAGAGCTACTCATTGGTAAAAATTGTCGTGAAAGCGGCATAAATGATCTTTAACATTCTAATTTAATAAAGTGAGGCGTTACGCGCCTCACTTAGCTAGGCATCATTGCGAATGTTTTCTTATTGAGTTAAGACCGGCATCAAATCTTCATGCCGTGCGCCCTCAAGTTAATTTCAGGCTTCGTCACTGGCGAAGTCGCCAGCCGTTATGTGGTCGAACCCGTCGCCCGCCAGGTGATCGGCGACCTGACCGGCAATCCGTTGGACATGACGACTGGCCGCAAATTGCTGGCCAACGAAACGGATTTCGTTCTGCCCGGGATGATGCCAATCGAGTGGTCACGCTTCTACGCCAGCGACCTGGCTATCGACAGCGTGCTGGGCCAAGGCTGGGTGCTGCCTTGGGAGCAAAGCCTGCGCCGCAGCGGCGGCTTCGTGTATCACACCGACAACCAAGGGCGCAGCGTTCCGTTCATTGACCTTGAGCCGGGCGAAAGCATCTACAACCCGAACGAGAAAATCCATCTGGTCCGCACGGTAGGTGGCCACTACCTGCTGCAGACTCTGGACAATGTGTTCTTCTACTTCGGTGAAGTACCGGACGACAACAGCGCCGTACCGCTGTACCGCCTGGAAAACGCATTGGGTCACTACCTGCAGTTCACCCGCGATGCCGGTCAGCGCCTGACCGACATCAGCGCGCCCGGCGGTGTGCGGGTGCACCTGCATTACGAGCACCCGCTCGGTCGCCTGACCGAAGTCAAACGCATCGTCGACCAGCAAGCCGTGGAAACCCTGGTGCGCTACCGTTACGACGACAACGGCCAGCTGAACGAAGTCATCAACCGCAACGGCGACTCGGCGCGGCGCTTCGACTACGGCGAAGGCCTGATGGTCCGCCACAGCAACGCCCTTGGTCTGATCTGCGAGTACCGCTGGCAAACCCAAGGCGACAAGCCCAGGGTGGTGGAGCACTGGACCAGCGACGGCGAGCATTACCATTTCCGCTATGACTTCGCCCAGCGCACCAGCTGGGCCACCGATGTACTGGGCCGCGAGCTGGAGATCCACTACAACGAAGACCACCGCGTCGTCGCCAGCCGCGACTTTGGCGGCGAGCGCTACGGCATGGATTTCGATGCGTTCGGCAACATCGTGGGCTTCACCTTGCCGGACGGTAATCGCCTGGCGCTCAAGTACGACGACTTTGGCCGCCTGGGCAGAGCACGACCATTGGGTTCTACATGAGGTGGAACGAGAGCCAATTGGTCCACGACGGGGAGACTTCAGGGGACTGATGATCAGCTTTTTTCTACGTATCGAAAGGCATATGAAGATTTGGATCACATCAAGGTGGATGTGGTTTCTCCAAATGGACCTCATGTATTTGGGGGAAGTGTTACCCCGCGCGCAGCGGTTCATTTAATTGAATACTGGCTTAAAGAGGGTGGCTTCAGATGAGTGATTCTTTGGATTCTATAAAGCAGATTGTTTCGGGAGATGGTTTTTTTGAGGCTATTTTGAATGGTGTTAGTGACTGGAATAACGCTCTAGATGAGCGTGATGAGCTTGAGTTTGATGAGGCGTGGGTCAGCGCTTTTGAAGAGCTTAAGGATCTTGATTACCCTGCCTGCGGGGGCGAGGTAATTGTAAGTGAGTTAAGAGAGTTGGTCTTCAAAAAGGTTTTTTTTCTTGTGAGTAACTCTGAGGTTGCAGGTTGTATCTCGGACGATTTTGGACTTATTGCAGAATCGGCGTCTAAGTCCCACAACGTGGATTTTATCAGTAAACTTCTGACTAGTTATGTTTCCGGGTGCTTTCCAAGGTGAGCAGATCTATGTATAAGTATGGGTAGTAGCAGGGGCGGTTAATCGATCGACTCAAATGTGCAGAAAAACGGTCATGCGCATAAATAGTGGAGAATGAAATGAGTGACATTGAATTTGCGCTTAAATCATTGCGTTCGGTGCATGGTAAATATCAAATCGCTGGTCAGTTCACAGCGTCAAACGATTCAATAACACGCTGGCCGACAAACTTGCCGCGCTCCGCTGAAGTTGATTTGCTGTTCAGGGAGCACGACCCGGTTGGTGTGAAATTTGAAACAGGGCTTACACCTCTCAAACTATTTGATGTTGCGTCATTGAAGAAGGGGCAGTTAGGTTATCGATGGATCAGTACAGCAGATGGACAAATTCAGAGCGAGGAATGGCCCGATCAACACTTGGTTATTATGGATGATAATGGTGGGGGCAAGCCTATCATAGCTGTGACTGATGTCGGAAATACGCCAGTGTATGCGAGTGACGATGTGGTACCACCATTTCAGATTGCTGCATCGTTAGCTGATTTTATATTGGCGCTTTCAAGGATGATAGACATCGTTTACGGGGAATTCAATATATTTGATCTTTCGGACGATGATGGTATTGCCGACGTGTTCCTGTCTAAATTACAAAATGAGATCAGGCCAATTCTGGGTGGTGAAAATACGAGTCGATTCGTAGAGTATTTTTACGGTTGAGTAAGTAGTGCGATTGATATGGTCTAATAGTTGTTCTACGGCATCGTGTTAATGGCTTGTCAATAATTAAGTGGCTGATAAAGTGATCCGCCATTCGTCCAGTCCTTTAAAGAGCAACAATACATTAACCTCCTGAGTGAAGAAGTGGAGGTGGACAGCCTGACCCGGCAGTTCAGCTACGCCGCTGGCGGCAATCTGGTTCGCCTGGAGGGTTTGACATGCGATGTATCGTTCGTGGGGGGCGGATGAGAGTCTGGCTGTCAATGAGGTCGAGCAAAATTTACGCTTATTGGATACGTCCGTGGGGTTCGACTTGTAACAAGCCAGGCGGGTAAAAGGCCGGGCATGTTGATGCGCACGGCAACATCGCACCTCAAGTGAACAGGGCTGTTGGAAACACAAATAAAATCATATGAATACTAAGAAGCTTTGGGAGCATTTAAGTAATGATGGTTTTTTCTGAGAGTCATGATGGTGCCTCTGACGCACGTGTTGAAGCGTTATGTAAGCGCCTTGGCATTTCCTGCGCGTCTTGGATCGTCGATTTCTGGAAGAAAAGCGATGGGGCCCTCCTGAATGATCAGGTTTTGATTTACTCGGTAAGTGACGTTGAGGAACGTAATCGTACATTTGAAATTGACAGGGATTTTAATGGCATGATTACCGTTGGGGATGACTCTGGCGGTCGAGTACTATTGATAAACAAAAACGGATCGGGCAAAATTTTTCTCGTAGATTCGGGAAGTGTGTCGCTAGAAGGTTCCCATCAGTTTGTAACTATCGATAAACTCTTGGATTACATAGAACATGTAGAAGAGGGCGGTAGCTCGGGTGGCGGGATAGGAGACATTATAACCATAGGCGTCTGCAGGCCCACTCTTGATGAAGTGGTTGGCATAAAGAAAATGTTGGGAATCGACCTGTCCGTCCTGCACTTAAAGTCGATATTAAGTGAGCCTGGGAAGGTAGTCGTGAGGTCTGTGCACGTGCAAAAATATAAAGATGTTTTGATGAGGTTTTCGGATCTTATTGAGTTTAGGTGAGGTCCGCTAAATTAGTTAGTTATGAGTTCCTGTTATGTCGCATGTGAATGGCATTTTGCGTGGCTTATGCTCTTCAATGACTAAGTGTGTGTAATAGTGATTCATGGTGTGTCTAGCGCTGCCGGTTAGTGTGACCTGTAGAGTCGAACACTGGAGCAGCGACGGCGAGTATTACCATTAATCGCTATGACGTCGCCCAGTCCACCAGCTGGGCCAGCGGCATGACCGGATGCAAGTTATATCAACTAAGGTAGCATGAAAACCCTTGCATACAGCCTCCAGAGTTCATTAACCAGCAGCGACCGGCTATTCCACCTGTTATGAGTGCAGTTGAGGGGCGGATTCGTAAGGCTTTGGAGCAGGGTCAGGTTGTGGATGTTAATATAGCACCTATTTACCACGGCCCCTCTAGGATTCCAACCGGGATCACTATCAAGGCGGAGGAGTCGGGGGGACTTTTTGAGCATGTTACAGTACTTAACCCTCCTGGAATGTGTTTATGTCAATAAATAATCTTCTTGCAGTATTGCCGCCTCCTACCACACCTAATGAAGTGGGTGCAGGGAAACAGTGGCCAATGATTGAAGGGATGTTTTTCCCGTCGGACTATGTTGAGTTCATAAATGTATATGGGTCAGGGAGGATAGCGGATTTCTTGGTTGTATTTAATCCTTTTAGTCAAAATGTAGATATTAATTTTTTTGATCAGCTTAGGTTTGTTGTAGGTGATTTTAATGATTTGGTAGTGTCAGACAGTGATTACTGCAACTGCCCTCTTTATCCTGTAGAGAACGGGTTGATTCCGGTAGGCGTTACGGATAATGGGGATTACATTTTTTGGGTTGTGACCTCGAAGCAAAATAGCGACGAGTGGCAAGTGGCGATCATAGCCTCCAGGTCGCCAGAAGTTGAATATTTCAAAGATAATTTGACTTCCGTGCTTGAGGGATTGCTCATAGGACGATTAAGGTCGAGCTCACTACCCAGTAGTTTTGCTTCCGCCGGCATACGTTTCGATATCATTTAGCCGGTTGGTCATACGGCGAGTGCGGGACGATACTCTGACCCGGCGCTTCGGTGCGACCTTTGGCGAAAAATGGTGGCAAAGGGCATGGGATCTAGGCAGTGCGTTGGTCCCAATGATGAATTATGAGGTTGGTATGATTTCTAAAGATGACTTGTTACAATCCTTTGCTAGTGTGGATGAGTTTTTAGGGTGCTATTTTTTTTCCCATAAACTTCCAGAAGTGACATATGCGTACTGCCTTGATAGTGGGTTAAAAAAAGATCTGCTCATCATCTCCGAGGGAGCGAGTGATAGGGCGTTTGCTGTAAGCGTTGTCAAGCAGGCACCAGGTGACTTGACGCAGGATGCACCGCAAGTGTTCGAAATACTCCCGAATAAGTATGGGTTTACGCATGCGTTAGTAGTGCCAAATACATATCATGGAAGTTTAAAGGGGCGCCTCGAAAACAAGCGTGAAAATTTGTTTCTCTGTATTCCAATGCATCGATGTGAGTTCGCAGGGGATGAATCTGAGAGTGAATTTAAAAATATGATTCAACGATTAATTCCTGTATTTCGCTGGGATAGAGGGGTTTGTCCAAAAATCCGAGTGTACTTTGACAATCCTGGCACAGAAGCCGGGACAGGTGAGTCTGGGGTGCTGATGAAGTATTCGACGCTCTTGGCTGAGGTTGAAAACCTAAGTGGAGTGCTTGGCGGGTTTATTGAAGTTACAAACTATAGAGGTGGCGTGGTTGAGATTCTCTCTCCAAAAGCTGGTACCTTTACGCTGATACGTAATCGAAAAGATGAGGAAACTCTAGATCACGCTCAATTGGTCGAGGCTTTAAACGGTTTCGTCTTTACGGAATGAGCAAGGTGTGTCAGCTAAGATTTGAGGATTAGATGGTGCTCATTAAAACTCTGAGTTTTAGATGGAGTTTCCATATTCAGGCGGCTATTTTCGCCTTGTAGACGAGTAGACGCTATTAGCTTGTTGTAGGCTTACTAAGCAGCGCAAAGTTTCCAGCCCCTGCTGCCCGGCATTTTGTGTCGCAACCGCAACGACGATTCAGTACGGCATTTCGCCTACGGCGAAGGCCTGATGGTCCGCCACAGCAACGCCCTTGGTCTGATCTGCGGGTACCGCTGGCAAACCCAGCACGACAAGCCCCGGGTGGTGGAGCATTGGACCAGCGACGGCGAGCATTATCATTTCCGCTACGACTTCGCCCAGCGCACCAGCTGGGCCACCGATGTACTGGGCCGCGAGCTGGAGATCCACTACAACGAAGACCACCGCGTCGTCGCCAGTCGCGACTTTGGCGGCGAGCGCTACGGCATGGATTTCGATGCGTTCGGCAATATCGTTGGCTTCACCTTGCCGGACGGTAATCGCCTGGCGCTCAAGTACGACGACTTTGGCCGCCTGGTCGAAGAAACCGACCCCCTGGGCCGCACGATCCGCTACAAGCACCACCTCGCCACCCCGCTGGTAACCGAAACCCAGTTCCCCGATGGCAGCGTCTGGAAGTCCCGCTACGACGGCAAGGGCAACCTGATTGCCGAAATCGAGGGCACGTGGTCCAAGATTATTGATCTGTATTTTTCAGGGAGGTGGCCCGTGCGGTACACAAAGGATAAGATCATTGTCATCTAAATATTGCGTGGAATTAGGCACTGCGTGAAAACTTTTGGTACTCGGTGATGCTGCGTTGATAATGGCCTTAGAATGCTCATTTACAACCCGTGAAATTCGATTACTCGGCTGTATTCGCCTTGCCTGGCCGGCGCCTCAATACTGTTCACCCTTATCATCCACAATGTGTAAACTGATTGATGGTTGTTATGAGTTACGATAACAGGGGCGTGCAGAGTAAAATGTACCGCAATCAGGTTGCTCCGCCAAGAATGAACAGGGGCTTCAATACTTGGAAAAATCATGCAGCTTGATTCGCCCTTCAAGTCTTTCAGAGAGGTGTACGATGAACTATATGGATCAAATAGAAGTAGACCTTAGCAAGAGCGGAGAAGATCCAGCTTTTGCTGGAGGCGCATCTGATGATGTGATCAGAAATGTCGAGAAAGATTTAGGTGTTAAATTTCCGCCTTCTTACATTCTGTTTTTAAAAAAGTATGGAGCACTATCTTTCGCTGGTGACACCTACTATGGCATTACTAAAACCGGTATAGGAGCTACAGCGGTCCCAAGCGTGGTTTTTGCGACAAAAAGCGCTCGTGCAGACGGTGATGCTGATGATTCGATGATTGTAATTAAAGCATCAGAGTATGGGCCGATTTACTCAATAGATACCTCAATTATTGGTAGCACTGGAGAGCCGGTCGTGATAGAAACGGAACTTTCTTTCAAGCGCACAGGTGATAAGAATGTGATCCATCAAGACTTCAGGGAGTTTCTTAGCCATATGGTCAGAAACGCTATTCAAGAGCTAGATTGATAACCAAGTGAGTTTTTATATCGACCAGTTGAAAATATAACAAAGCGTAAGGGGCGGTTGCTATGGCTGTGAATGATAAAAAATATTATGTGATGCGCTACAGTTCGGTTGGGGAAGGGTGCCCTGAAAGCTTGATAGGTTTTTTTAACTGCGAAACATTCGAATGGGATCCTTTCGAGCTTGATCCATAACGGCTGGGCATCAAACATCAATACTGCCTTAAGCTGTCGAGTTTAGATATGCGTATTGATGAGTTGGATTTTGATTTTTATCAATTGGGCGGCGAATATGTATCCCGGAAGTTCTTAAGCGTTTGTGATGATTTGGGGGTAAGCTATAAAGCTATTCCTCTCGATCTCTCATGGCGCGGAAAGGTTAGGAAAGGAGAATTTTTTATATTTTTGCCTGGCGAAAGCATTGCTGCGCTTGATAAGGAGCGCTCTGTTTATGAGCTTTCCAGAGATCTAGAGAGTGGGCGTGTTCTCGAAAGCTCGCTGTATCCAGGCTCGGCGCCTATTGACAATATTGATCTATTTGTGGTGTCCGCCGAGGTGGAAGGTGATCTATTTCGATGCCAAGAGACTTTGGAGTTGTTTTGTAGTGAGCGATTTATATCATATGCAGGTGGTTTGAAAGGTCTTTCGTTTCTTGAAGTTGATGAGAATTACAAATACGATCCCTGGTCCGAACTCAATGAACTCTAACTCTTGCTTAGCCGACTCATCAAAAAAAACAGCGGCGCTTACAGGCATGCAGCGCAGCTATCGGCAGTTGCAAATGGTCCCGGCTCGATAGTTGGAGCTGACCCACCGTTGCGCTACGGGTGGCCAGCCCCTTTGACGCCTAGCGCTGCATCCCCAACTCAGCATCATCCAGCAGTGCCTTCGCCAGCGCACTCAAGTAGTAGGAAGCCCATAAAAACTGCGGCTTTTCGTCCATCAGGCCGGTAATGGTCAATTCACGCACACATCCCATCAGCTCTGACGCTTGCTCGCGCGCATTCTGGCAAGGGATGCCTGGGGCGATGCAGAACAGCGGTTGTGTTCGGTCTTCCGCTTGGTAGAACGTAGTTTTTCCGGGTGTGGTTTTTTCGACTGTGCCTTCTTTTGGCATTGCCTATCTCCTTGAAAATGCGGTTGCTTGGGCGGGCCTATCGCCGGCAAGCCGGCTCCCACAGGTTGGTGACTGCCGGCCAGGCAGAATAAGAACCGACTAGTGCCGCACGATTGAGTCAGGTGGCATTTGCACCTGCACCAGTGCCAACTCAAGCAATTTGCGCAAGGCTTCGAGCTCGTGCATCGAGGACATGATCAACAAGGAGGAGGGCGACCTGGGTTGCATCAGCAACGCCTGCTGTGCAACGGCTTCGGCGCAGAGCGCGTAGTCTGCGGCGATCATCAGCGTGTCTTCCAGGGCTTGAAGGTTGTGAGGTGGATCGGGGACTATCTTCAGCATCATTTGGTCCTCAGTTGAGCGACCGGCGCTTGCTGTCAAACAAGTGGAGGCAGCTGTGCATGGGTTGACAGACCGGTGAAGACCAAACCGGCGCACACAGGGTGCCCCACACACAGCCGCCATTGGCAAAGCCGCGTGTTTGGTCGTCATCAGCCTGTCAAAGCTAGTCGTTGATATGCAACGACCGGGCGAGACTAAAATGCTGATAAAGCGACCGCAATGAAAAACAGGCGCGGGCAGTATCTTTGGGAAACGGACTACAAGGAAGCGGATGAATCCGATTTTTCAGGCCGTTTCCTGTAGGAAAAATCCCACCCTGCACCAATGATGTTCCACCCCACGGAACCACATTCGTTTGTACTCCCACCCCAGTCGCTCTTATCTGTCCCCAAGCACGACCTGCCTTCCCCGTCGTGATCTCGAAGCGAACAACAAGAACGGGACGCACCCGCGCGAGGAGATTCCCCATGCAGCAACACCAGCACATCCTGGCCTGGCTCAACGACGTGGCCAGCGACCTGCACGCCATCCGCCACGATATCCATGCTCACCCCGAACTGGGTTTTGAAGAAAGCCGCACTGCGGTCCTGGTCGCCCAGTTGCTCAAGGACTGGGGCTACGAAGTGCACACCGGCATCGGCAAGACCGGCGTTGTCGGCGTGCTGCGCAACGGCAGCAGCCCGCGCAAACTCGGCTTGCGGGCGGACATGGACGCGCTGCCGATCCATGAGGCCACCGGCGCTGCCTATAGCAGCCGCCACCAGGGTTGCATGTACGCCTGCGGCCTGCCGAGCAGCCGCCAGGATGCCAAAGGTCAGCAAGTTCGCTATGAGTACGACAAGGCCGTGCGCCTGACCGCGCTGGTCAACGAAAACAGCATGCCCTACCGCTTTGCCTACGATGCCTCGGACCCGCTGATTGAAGAAGTGCGGGTGGACAACCTGACCCGGCGCTTCACCTACAACGACGGTGGCCACCTGACCCGACTGGACGAAATCGGCTACGGCGAGAACGGTGAACAGCCCCAGCGCGAAACGCTGTTCGAACGCGATCCGATTGGCCGGCTGAGGGCCAAGCTCAACCGCGATGCGCGACAAGACTATGCGTATGACGATGTCGACCGGTTGCTGAGCATTCAGGGGCAACCCAGCGGCATCGGCAAACAACTCGGCATCATCGAAGAAAAGCTGGAGTACGCCTACGACCTGCTGGGCCGACTGACCCAGGAAACCACCCCACAAGGCGTGCTCGGCTACGAATACGACCCGCTGAGCAACCTGACCACACTGACCCTGCCGGACGGGCGCAAGGTCAACCACCTGTACTACGGCAGCGGCCACCTGCACCAGCTGAACCTGGACGGCCAGGTGATCAGCGACATGGAGCGCGATGACCTGC